>JBBSOP010000542.1:0-3538 GCA_038259655.1 Chroococcales cyanobacterium | reverse complement strand
TCAGTTTTGCCAGGACTAGCGATCGCCTTTATGCTAGGAGCAAATATATATATTGGGGCATTTATTGCCGGAGTTTTGAGTACAATGGTGATTGCCTGGATTAGGACGCGATCGCCCATTAAAGAAGATGCCGCAATGGGTATAGTATTTTCAGCATTTTTTGCTTTAGGAATTACCCTCATTACTGTTATTCAAAAAGATAACAAAATCGACCTCAATCACTTTTTATTTGGGAATATTCTCGGTGTAACTATTGACGAAGTGCGGGACACCGCTATTATTGCCACTATTGTTTTAATAGTTGTTGTTTTGTTATATAAAGAACTTTTATTTTACACCTTTGATCCTTTAGGCGCTCAAGCCGCAGGTTTGCCAGTCAATCGGCTCAACTTTGGATTAATGCTACTAATTGCTTTAACTATTGTTGCTAGTATGAAAGCTGTAGGTGTTATTTTAGTATTATCACTTTTAATTACACCAGGGGCAACTGCCTATCTTTTAGTGAAACGCCTACACCAAGTGATGATTTTAGGTGCAGTAATTGGAGTAATTTCTAGTATCAGTGGGATGTATCTTAGCTACTTTTATAATTTGCCTTCTGGCCCGGCGATCGTTTTAGTAGTATCGGGATTATTTTTGTTATCGTTATTATTTAGTCCTAAGCACGGGGTTTTGATCCCAACTGGAAATCAAAAATAGATATTTATTATATGCCTTTGTGTCTTAGTGGTTGAAGATATTTTTACCACGAAGGCACTAAGACACTAAGTATTTTCAAGTTAGATGATAAAACACTAACAAAAACTACTGCATAATTTGAATTTGTCAGGTAAGCTGACAACAGCAGTTTTAACCCTCAAAACAATGACAGCAGGTAGTCCCACAATTTTAGCCTTGGATTTTGACGGAGTAATTTGCGATGGACTAATTGAATATTTTGAGGTAGCATGGCGCACCTACTGTCAAATTTGGTCGCCTGCTAACGAGACACCACCAGATGATTTAGCTTTGAGATTTTATCGCTTGCGACCGGTAATTGAAACAGGTTGGGAGATGCCTGTTTTAATTAAAGCCTTGGTAGATGAAATTGCTGAGGAAAAAATCCTTCAAGAATGGTCAAATATTACTCCACAAATTTTATTGCAAGACAAACTACAGGCGAAAGAAATTGGTGCGAAGTTAGATAACCTGCGAGATGAATGGATTACCACAAGTTTAAATGAATGGTTGAGTCTACATAGATTTTATCCGGGTGTAGTGGAAAAACTTAAAGTGACTGTTGCTAGTGAAATTAAGTTATTTATTGTTACTACCAAAGAAGGACGTTTTGTACAGCAATTATTGCAGCGAGAAGGGATAAATTTACCTCCAACAGCAATTTTTGGTAAGGAAGTGAAACGCCCTAAATACGAAATTCTGCGAGAATTGATTAAAGTAGCAGAAGTACAACCAGTAAGTTTATGGTTTGTAGAGGACAGACTCAAGACATTACACTTAGTCCAACAGCAACCAGACCTTAGGGATGTAAAATTATTTCTAGCAGATTGGGGCTACAATACCCAACCAGAAAGAAAAGCTGCCCAAGATGATCCACAAATTCAACTATTATCCCTTTCTCAATTTGCTAAGAATTTCTCAAATTGGGGTTAAAAAAGTAGGATGAGCTTACGCAGAGGCGTTAATATCACCTCTGCGTTAAATATCAACTGTGAAATTTGCCATCTTCGCCTAATATAATTAGGACTTACGCATTGACAAAAAATGCTATCGATGTGTGTTATGCAGCACCAACGAAATGAAAAAGCCTCTCAGCTTTTGTTTCTCGAACGGACAAACAGCACACGCTGTACAAGTTGATGACTTTGTAAATTTGTCCGCTACTCTCAATGATCTCGGCTTTCAAAGTTCGCGTCCTCTTCTAGTGTTAGTAGGTGGTGCTAGCAAAATAAGTGCGGCTGACCTAGCTCGTCTGGGGCTGTTGTTTGTAGAGGTGATAGCCCCCCTAGCTGAAGAATTGAACGCATACATTGTTGACGGTGGTACTGATGCTGGTGTAATGAAGATGATGGGTCAGGCTCGTAGCGAGATCAATGCTACATTTCCTTTAATTGGTGTAGTTCCATTTGGCGCAGTTACACTGCCTAATGCTATTTCCACCTCACTCAATGCAGAAACCCTAGAACCTCACCACACTCATTTTGTGATGGTTCCTGGCTCTAATTGGGGTGATGAATCGCCTTGGCTAGCCAGAGTGGCAAGTATACTTGCCATCAAAGCACCATCAATCACACTACTAATCAATGGTGGAGAAATTGCTTTGGTCGATGTTATGGAAAATATAAAAGTTGGTAGGCCATTATTTGTAATTGCTGGTAGCGGTCGGCTAGCAGATGAAATTGCTTTTGCCAAAAACCATCCAGAGTCTGAAGCACGAGAAAAGATAACAGAGATAGTACAAAAAAGTAATCTATTATTGTTTGACCTATCAGAGCCAATGTCAGAATTAGTCAAGCTATTAAGACAAAAGTTGACATATAACCAATAGGTGTGACTGCACCGACTTGTTTGTGGAACGTGGGCGTGGCAAATTATTCCTGAACTTGTTATACTTCCGGCGGTTTCTCCGGTTCTTTCTTGTCACTTTCCTGGGTTACTTTGGTGACATACACTTCTACATCACTCTGAATGATAATTTCCACATTCCCGGCAAAATTGCGAAAAGCTTCTTCATGGGTTTTGTAATTGGCATAAGAACCACTTAGTTCAAATAATTCCCAACCTTGTGATTTTAGAGTTTCCGCTGTCCGTCGATAGTGCTTCCAACGCTCTCCATAATGAAAAAACTCTTCCACTGCAGAACTAATAGCTACTGTTGTTGAAAGGAAAATGGTAAACCCTTTAAAATATGCATCCCAAGGTTTAGTGTTAATATTTAAACCTATGAGGATGGGGACAATCACCCCACCAATAATTGTAGTTAATCGCAATTGATAATAGCGATCGCGCGCACTATGAGCTCGTCCTTCCATCCATAAAATCTGCTCCAACCAACGAGATTTTAGATAGTGCTTTTGTCTTTCGTTAAGTTCCAGAGTCTCGAATAAATTAATAAAATTTTGTTTTAATAATTGAGAATAAGAGTCTTTTTTTGCCACAACTCACTCCTTCACAGTAAGAATATTTACTATTATGCCAGCTAGGGTAAGTAGCCCAACCAAAATAAATTAACAGTAAACCAAAAAGTTTTTCCTGAAGAGCGATTATTAATTACACTTGCGTAGATTAAAGTGCTATAGACTACTTGTTGTGTAATTAATGCTTAAACTATTCTGAATAAGTAAAGGCAAAAAATTTTCTGTGCTTTTCCGGATTACCATCAAGTTAAGATGTAGCTAACACCAATTTAATATGAAGTTGCATAGAATAAAGCTTCCAGGATAAAGTTGTAAGAAGAGACAGAAATTACCTGCTCAAAAGTAAGTTGGTCGAATATTTCTTGGATGCGAGCGCGTAAAGTTTGTAAAGAAGAGAAAAGCTG
>JBBSOP010000541.1:0-3540 GCA_038259655.1 Chroococcales cyanobacterium | reverse complement strand
TTATCTCTCGAAAGCGGGAAGTGTTCTTGCCAGGGTGAGCAAGGTAAATTAAATTTGCGAATATAGATTAATTAATTAGCAATTACTAGCAGACTAGGGTACGGATGTGGGAAACAAAATAAAACTTATAGATAGACTAAAACTCGGTTTCGCAGTGTCAGCGGCAAAAAACGTTACTTTCATAGTGCGATCGCTGCGTCTAGGTGCTGCTAGTGTATTACCAGGCTCAATTGCCCGTCGCATCGAACCCCGACTTTTACAATTATTGAGTCAGCAAGTGAAAAACGGGGTAATCATAATTGCTGGAACTAATGGCAAAACAACTACATCGCTGCTCTTAAAAACAATATTAGAGCGTAAAGGCTACCGAGTTGCCCATAATGCTACAGGTGCAAATTTAGAAAATGGCTTGATGACAGCATTACTAGAAAACACCAACTTGGTGGGAACACTTGATGTTGATTATGCCATTTTAGAAGTCGATGAAAATATCGTACCTAAAGTACTGCAACCACTACAACCGCGAATTATCCTTTGTTTAAACTTGTTTCGTGACCAACTCGACAGGTACGGGGAAGTAGATACAATTAGTAAACGCTGGACAAAGGTAATCTCTACTCTCCCACCAGAAACAGTGGTTATTCCCAATGCTGACGACCCAACTTTATCTTATCTGGGTCAACAGTTACCGCAACGAGTATTATTCTTTGGTTTGAATGAACCAGCACAATATTTAGAAGCAATTCCTCACGCTGTCGATTCTATTTATTGTCCTAAATGTGGACATTCCCTCGATTATCAAGGTGTTTACTTGTCCCACTTGGGAGATTTTACTTGTCCTCAATGTGGTTTTAGTAAAAGTAAGCCGACTTTAGAAAGTAGTGAATGGTCACAAATTCTCGTTGGTTTGTACAACAAATATAATACTTTAGCTGCTGTGACTGCTGCTCAAGAGTTAGGAGTTGATGAAGTAACAATTCGAGATACTATTAATAATTTTCAAGCTGCATTTGGTCGTGCAGAAGATTTGGTAATTAACGGTAAAAAAGTACGGATTTTATTATCAAAAAATCCTGTAGGAACAAACGAAACAATTCGTGTAGTCACTCAAAGCACCGATAAAACCACATTATTGGTATTGAACGATCGCACACCCGATGGTACTGATGTATCGTGGATTTGGGATGTCGATACAGAAAAATTAGTCGAACGCGGAGGAACCTTAGTAGTGAGTGGCGATCGCCTTTATGATATGGCACTGCGTCTGCGTTATAGCCAAAAATCTCCTGAGAGTACATTAAACTTAATTGTTGAACCAGACTTAAAACAAGCGATCGCTACTGCCTTAGAACATACACCAAATAATGAAACCCTGCACATTCTGCCTACCTATTCAGCCATGCTAGAAGTGCGAGAAGTTTTGACTGGTCGGAAAATTCTTTAAATTAGGGAAACAAGGAGACAAGGAGACAAGGGGAAATAAGCAATGCTCATGCCCCATGCCCCATGCCCCATGCCCCATGCCCTAAACTCTGTTTTCAGATTAAGTCAGTAAGCCGTATACTTGCAGGTAGCCAGAAAAGGTACTTGCATAAACCTTACCATTGGCGATCGTGGGTGGGCTAAATTTAGCAAAGTTACCCAAATCATCCCTAGTGATATTCTGTTTACTATTCCACAACTCAGTCATGGTTGTAGCATCAAAGGCACGTAAAATACCCGTTACTACCTGTTGATTGGCATTTTTATCAAATGGGGATGAAGTCCAAAGTATTCCTGTCTCATCTGTACTGCCGTTAGCAGACAGCGACAGCATAGCACCAGGCATCCCCGGTGGAACTGTCACAGTACTAATGGCGATGGGATTTTGGTTCAAGGTACTACCGTTAAAGCTATAAGCTCTAGCCCAGTCATTTTCACCCCAAAGATAAATTTGTGGACCATTTGGGCTGTCCCAATAAATGGGAGTACCATGAATGTTATGAGTTCCTGTGCCTGTGGGTGGTTTGACCCCATTCACAGCTGTCCCGATTGCCTGGAAGCTTTGAATAATTTGTGTATCACCACCGGCTTTAAATTTGCCTAAATTGTTCCGGTCAAGAACATAAATTTTCCCTTCCTTACCGCCTGCAATCAAATAGTTACTATTGGGTATGAGTAATGGCCCTCCAGAACCTAAGTCATCATCAACTGCATTTAGCCGTGCATAATTATAAGGAGTGAACCAGTCAGTCACTTTTAAATCGGGATTGAACTTCACAACGCTATTACCCAAGTTCGAGCCATTTTCCCTAAAAGTGCCATTACCAGTAGACAAATAGATATTGCCACTCTTGTCCGCAGATAACCCGTTACCAGATTGCCAGATTCCCCCTAGTCCACCATTGGGTGTGTCGTTATAAATACTAGTTTGGTTGAGAGTTGTGGCATCATAACCAAATACCCAACCATGATAGGGTTTCTTGTCACCAAAAGATGCAAAGGCAATATAGATCTTGTCATCGGATAGTAGCAGACCAGGACGCTGGTTGTGCCGATTGGGGGTAAAAGCAATTACACCATTTACACTTCCATCGCCAGTTCCCGGTACACTACCATTAATAACTACTGGCCCACCAAACTTTTCTGCCCCCGTAGTCAAATCTAATCCATGTAGCTTATAGATATACTTTCCAGCCTCTTTAGTAAAAGCTACTACGTAAAGAGTATTGTTAGTAGTTGATATGACTGGTGTACTGAGAATACCGACCTCGGTTGAAATATCTCTGTAGTTAGGGTAAGGGCCAATGTTAGGATCGGGCAAGGTTACTGAAGGGCCTAGTGAAGTCGACCACAGTGGCGTAGAGGCATTTGGGTCATCAGCATCAAAAGCATAGACCGTATTGTGCATGGTGGCTACATACACTACATTATGAGTACCCTGATTAGGAATGTTGATGTTAGCTAAATACAGTGGTTGAGCATAAATGGAACCGTCAACAGGGCGAGAAAATAATTTTCCAAACTGATTAGCATTAACATTTGTGGTGTTAAGCAACGATTCATTCAAATCCGCCCCTGTCCGATTGTTATCATTGTGCTGAGTAGTAACATTAGCTACGGCACTAGCATCGTCATCTAAAAGAGTGATGACTGAAGTTTTCTGCAATCCTAGTTCAGTCCCATCAGTGGGATTACTTAAAGTTAAGACAAAAGCAAGATTTGGATCTAGCTGGTTGTCGTCTAAAACTGGAATGGTAATAGTGGCATTAGTTTGACCATCGATAAAATTCAATACACCCTTGGTTGAGATGTAATCTACCCCTGCTTTGGCAGTGCGATCGCTGGTAGCATAGTTAACTGAAGCTGCTCCGGTACTGCCATCTGTGCGAATCACGCTGACACTAATTGCTTTGTCGTTTTCATTGACACTATAAGCTGGTTGACTGAAGGAAAAAGTACCTGCTGTCAGCGTTTGATTTGAGGTAGAGAAAGTCCAATTATCAATATTTTGACTATTAGTAAGAGCGCCCGTACCAGCGCTAAAGCCTACATACGCCT
>JBBSOP010000540.1:0-3553 GCA_038259655.1 Chroococcales cyanobacterium | reverse complement strand
CAAGTCCCGAAAAAGGTCCATCTGCTGATTTTAGTTTCCCACCGGACATTCCCCTAACGGAGTGGCAGCCATTAGAGAGTGATTCACTCCCAGATAAAAATGCCTCAAACTTCATATCGGCGAAACTTTATCGATATCAGCATCAGGAAACCGATAGTAGGGTCGAAATTGTTGCAGCTGGCGGTTAGTTTGTAACAGTGGTCGTTGATCCCAAAGCCGAACATTGCGAATTGTCGGGTCATTAGCTTTGATGTCAGCTTCAGTTAGTGTTCCTTGGGGGTCAAAATTTATAGCATCGATTGCTTCTAAATCAAATGCTTGTCGAGTTAAGGCAATAGTACGTTGAATGTAAGGTTGCTCTCGTTGCAATTCATTTGGCTGGACAATTAAATACTGCACCGCCGTCGGGAGAATAGAACCAGCAGTGACGACCATTACAAGATAAAACCCTAACCCATAAAACACTAATTTGCGATAACGAGACTTGGGTCGCCATAAAAACGTTCTTAGTAGTAGGTAAATTGCGATCGCCACTGCCAAAATGCACAAGAAATTATAGGCTGGTAACTGGGCTGTAACATCGGTATAACTAGCACCGTAACTCACCCCGCGTGGAGAATAAACCAGTTCATAACGACTCAGCCAATAACTCAGCGCTACCGCCAGCATCAACAAGCCACCCAAACCGTATAAATGACGCTGTTGTTGAGATGAAAACCCAGGAAAAATTCCTTGGCTGAGACTGTCTGCTGATAAAAGATAAGTTAAAGCAACAGCCAAAAAACCATATAAGAATAATCCCATCAGCCAGAGTTCTAGCAGTTCCCAGAAGGGTAGAGAAAATATATAAAAACTAATATCTTGATTAAATAAAGGCTCAGATTTATTAAATAGAGTGGGGTGAAAATATTGCAGCACCTTTGCCCAATTTTGGGAAAGTATAAAACTCAACAAGATACTGAATACAATTGCGATCGCCTTTAGTAAAAATTGGGGACGCATTAATATAGCGATCGCTGCTCCCAAAACCAAGCCAGAATACAAAATTTTGGCAACAATCTGCCTTCCTAATTGCCAGACAATCTCTGGTCTAAACAAGGCAGGAACAGGTAAACTGACCTGGTTAACTGAAGCACCCCAATAGGATAAAGCAATTTCGCCATAGTGGGCTAGCATTAACCCTACTAATAAACTGAGTACCAAAGTTAAAGGCAACAGCCAGTGTAGTCTTAGTGGCACACTCCGAGCATCCGGTTTAGTAACTTGATCGCGTTTCAAATACTGAGGACTGAGGAAGTTTTTTAGTTGGCCTCTAAGCCCTGCTTCTTCACGCCTGATCTCTGCAATTTTCATTGAATCGGCATATTTTAGCCGTTGTGCCAAAGCGAGATTTCCTAAAAAATAGGTAGCAGTGATACCAACTACAAGTATCCATAAACCACTCTTACTCACTATTCTAAGTAAAAATACTTGTAGATATTTGACCTCCTCAAACCAGAAAATCTCTGCACCCAGGCGGGAACTCAAATCCAAGAGTAGCCACAATCCCAGGAAGATGATTAATAATCTAAAGCTCCATTTCCAGAACATGACTTTTTTGGGTATCGAGTATTAGGTGTTGGGAAAAGTCTTAACTCCTCTGCTACTACTTTAGAACCTTGTGAATAATCGCGTTTGATTCACAGACTTAATGATCGCTTCTTAAACTAATTCTTTATCTCTTATCCCGTTTCTTTGTGAAGCTGCGCTTAATTTTCTCTGTCTCTATATTTCTTTGTGTTCTACCCTACGGGTACTCCTTACGGAGAACTCGTACCCCTACAGGGAAGCAAGCTACGCGTAGCGTCTCCGTCAGGAGAAGAGTAGCCGCTAACGCGTCTACGTTTCTAAAGCGCATCTTTATACAGAATTGGTATTACTCTCTGCGCCTCTGCGACTCTGCGTGATATCAATTCATATTTCTTGAGCAACGCCACAATTTAAAATGCAGGACAGTGACCATAACTAATCACTGTCCTGCAACTATAAATCAGCTATCAAGCGTTTGCCTACGCAGGAATCAACACTGTATCAATGACGTGAATAACGCCGTTATCAGCAGCAACATCTGGTGTTGCAACAGTGGCATCATTGATTTTGACACCATTTGACGCATCAATTTTTACGTCAGAACCTTCAACAGTGGTAGCTGACTTCATCTTCACCACATCAGCTGCCAACACTTTACCTGAAACTACATGATAGGTCAGGATTTTCTTAAGTTTTGGAATATCCTTGAGCAATGCGTCTACTGTACCTGCTGGAAGCTTCGCAAATGCTTCATCAGTAGGTGCAAAAACGGTAAATGGGCCAGATCCTTTCAGAGTATCTACTAGACCAGCAGCTTTAACCGCAGCAACTAGAGTGTTAAAAGAGCCAGCATTTGCAGCAGTATCAACGATGTCTGCCATAATTTTGTGATTTAATCCCTTTACATTTCGTTATAAAGGTAAGCTTTTGAACAGTAGATAGTATCTATCTTCAGAGGTATACCTCAGTGAAATAACAGTAAGCAATAAAAATGCTATCTATAGTTTTTAACTATGTTTCATTTGTTCCTAGCATAAAATCTTTATGAGCAGTAACAAGCATCTGTGCCTGTCTTAAGACGTTACCAAATAAATAAGTAGGAATCTGCCAAGCAGCAACAGTCACTTCTTTGGCAATATCCTGTACACTAATTGCTATTAGTTCATGCTCTGGCGGCTCTCCTTCAACTGCACCAGACCAAGTAAAAGCTAATAAAAAATCATCGTCTCCAGGCAAGGATGCAACCAAGCACTCTTCTGGCGCTGTATGGCAACTAATTCCATATTCATTTGCAATTGCGATTAATTTTTGGAAACTACTCAAATTCGTCATTTCTCGTTACAACCACTATCAAATTGTTCTCAAGGATGAAGATTTAATTATTTAGTTTTAGTTTCAGCCAAGTTGCTAATCCAAAAATCTTATCCCAAGCTGTTAGTTCTATCAGCAACAATTGTTACTATTTTATACAGTACCCAGATCTTTAAGAAAAATATCTATAGTTCGGTGCGTATAAGCTTTTACTGGTTCTGTTGTGAGTTTGAAGATCAATCAGTACGTAATATAATGAACCGATCAAAAGGTCAATAATGAGGTTAATGTCGGCATTGTTTGGGATTTCACCTCTACATCCTGATATGATTAATGTGTAATTTATAACTTGTAATAAATTATTTATGCTCAGTAGCGTTGACCGTTTATTATTTGTCCGGCGAGTCCCGATTTTTAAAGAACTGCGGGATGATTTTATTGTGCGCTTGACTTCAGTGATGCATGAACTGCAATTTCCCGCTAATTACACCATTTTTCGGCAAGGAGAAGAGGGGCGATCGCTTTACATTGTTGTCTCAGGTCGAGTTAAAGTCCATATAGGGGATAAACAACTAGCAGAAGTAGAACAGGGAAAATACTTTGGTGAGATGGCAGTATTTGATACTCAACCCCGTTCTGCCTCTGCTACAACTTTAGAACCCTGTGAATTTTT
>JBBSOP010000539.1:0-3561 GCA_038259655.1 Chroococcales cyanobacterium | reverse complement strand
TGTATCTCCCTAAAATAGGAGTGATGGCTATTACGATACATAGGGTCAAGCCAATTTGTAAAAAACCTTGTGCCATTTAGTTTGCGCTCTATCCAAGTGCAGTTATAGAAAGCCGATTATTTAGATATAAGAAATTAACTACTTGGTAATCAGATTGCCAAATATTTAGCCCTGAGCATAGTCGAGGCATTAGCAATATCTCATATAAACCCAATTCATTTATCTGGATTTACTTGTGTCAGTCACTACTATTTTTTAGGTATTCTTTAAAGTTTCTGTCAAGAATGTTTAAATTTTACTCTTAGTGATCTGAGTTGGATATTAATATTATTTTTCTATAGCAAAATTTTCTCGAAATTAACAATTTTCAACTACATCATTAAGTAGGATATTTTTATCCTATAAGTATAAATGTAGTATCTTTTAATACATTTTATCCATGTCCTTAATTTAAACGGAATTAGCCAAGGATTATATTGCATATTCAAAGTTTTGGGGAAAAATGGTCACAATTTAAAAGCAATTAAGCTCATCCTCTGTACTTTAGTCGAGGGATGAGCTAGTTGACAGTGACTTCCTCGTGAAGTTGGAAGTAGTTTACGCAGTCTTAAAAAATCTAATAATTTCGCGGACATGATCCAGAAATTGCCCATCGGTGGAAAGTTGCGCGATCGCATTTCTGGCTTCTCTGGACAAACGTTCGTGTTCCGTTTGATTGGTAGCTCGTAATTCTTCTAACTTAGCGCCAATTCTGGCTAAATCTTGGCGAGTTTCTTCGGCAAAGCGTTGTTGAGTGGTAGGTAATGAGTAGGGCTGTTCTGGATCTAGTTGTTCTGCTATTTGTTGGACTTTTTGTTCTAATTCATAAAAGCGATTGCGGAGTTCAACAACGTCTTCGCGGGGATATTTCCATTCTTGGCGAATCATTGTTAAGCGTGCATATAAATACTCGTAAGCACGGATAGCGGGACGCAGGATAGTTAATAATAAAGCTGCACCGGAACTGATATATCCCACAGCACTAATACCAATAGCAGCGAGTGTATAAAGACCAACAGCAGAGAACAAGTGTAAAGCAATGGCCACCCAAAGCGATCGCTTTGCTAAAACTTTGACGTATTTGACTTGTTTCTCATCTACAGGAATGCCTTTTTCGTTAGACTGTGCGGCTTCTGCTAAAACTTCTTTAGCCTGAAAATGTACATTCCACGGGACAGTAACAATTACTAGCAACCACCAAAAGCTAGCACCACCAATTACCCAGTCGAGAAAGTTGCCAGACGGTATATGTAACCATTGCAGAAGACCAAAAGCCACTAGCACTACAGTTACAATTCCCACAATGGAACTGATGAAAAAGTTGATGTACATCTTACCCTGTCTCCAGTGAAACTATCACCTCGATCATGGCTACACTTAGCAGTTATACGGAGATAGTTGTGATGGTTTTTCTAATTGCACATGTAAGTTATTCGATCAGATAACTACGCCAATTAGGCTGAGTACCTTTACCATCCTGATCTGGAAGCAACAATCGCCAAGTTTTACCTTCTTGCTGAATTTGTAGAAAAACTTCAAATGGTTGTTGCGGTTGCGTCAACTGTCTCTTTGGTAGCTTGACAAGCAGATCATAGGTTCCCCGGACACGAAAAGCTGGTAAATTTTGAATCGTCAGGGGTTGTTCTTGGTTAATTGAAAGATGCTTGATTTCAAATCCTTGAAAATCTAGATCCAGTTGTTGGTTAAGCTGCTGTTGAGTTTGCGATAGCCGAAGTGCGATCGCTTTCTGCACTAACTGGCTATTCGGTAATAGTCCGATACTGCCACAAGCTGTTAATAACACCAGTAAAATTGCTGTAAAAACGAGCCGCACCATGTTTTTTGTCCACCACTCTCCAGCGATAGTATAGCTGTAGACGCGTTAAATTCTCTAAGCAACTATGTCATCACAGACTATTAATCTTGATAGCCGACTTTACGATTATCTTTTAGCTACTTCTGTGCGGGAGCCGGAGGTTCTGCAAAAGCTACGTCAAGAAACTGCCAGTCATCCCGAAGCCATCATGCAGATTTCACCAGAACAAGGACAGTTTATGAGACTGTTGGTGCAACTTTTGGGGGCTAAAAAAACTTTGGAAGTTGGTGTCTTTACTGGTTATAGCTCACTTTCTGTCGCCTTGGCGTTACCTGCTGATGGTCAAATAATTGCTTGTGATGTCAGTGAAGAATTTACGGCGATCGCTCGGCGATATTGGCAGCAAGCAGGAGTTGCCGATAAAATCGATTTACGATTAGCGCCAGCCTTGGAAACTTTAGATGCACTTTTGGCAGATGGTCAAGCCGGGACGTTTGATTTTGCGTTTATCGATGCTGATAAAGAAAATTATGATCGATATTATGAGCGATCGCTGCAATTATTGCGTCCGGGCGGATTGATTGCTATTGATAATGTTTTATGGTTTGGAAAAGTTGCTGATCCCCAATTTCAAGACAAAAGTACCCAAGCTATCCGCGCTCTCAACAAGAAGTTACATGACGATCAACGGGTAACACTTTCTCTTGTCCCTATTGGAGATGGGCTGACTTTAGCACTCAAACGAAGTTAATGCCGATTGCTGCGAATATTAATCTCTCAAAAGTCTTGCAAAAACATGCTGGGACTGTGTGTCACATTAATTTTTAGTCAGCACAACACAATACGGTTCATGTAAGGAAGCCCAATAAAGGACTGAAAGCGTTGGGTTTCGTTCCTCAACCCAACCTACATAATTTAATTTTTTGGGCTGAACTGTATTGAACCATAACAATGCTTTGTACTTATTGTTTTTTATACGTTCATTACTCAGCTTACTTATCTTATTTTGTATACATTTAGTTTATATACGTAATTAACTTATGTAGAATATTTGTACACTAAATATATAAGATGTTTGAAATTTTAAACATCTAGATGTCAAAGCAAAAAATAAATGTCCAGATGTTTAGTTATGTAGTAAAATCTTGGCATTATTTGCTGTTAAATAAAAAATGATCATCACAGTAGCTGCCTTTAAGGGCGGTGTCGGTAAATCTACAACAGCGCTGCACTTAGCTACGTATCTTCAGAACAAAGCTGACACACTATTAATAGATGGCGATTTAAACCGCAGTGCTTTGGATTGGTCAAATCGGGGTTGTTTACCTTTTAAAGTTGCTGATGAAAAAGATGGGGTGAATTTAGCAACACTTTATGAGCATATAGTAATTGATACACCAGCCCGACCAGATCCAAATGAGCTAAAAACTATTGCTAAAGGATGTGATTTGCTGGTGATACCCACTACCCCAGATGCGATCGCTTTAGCTGCAACTCTGCAAATGGTTAACTTACTCAAACAATTCAAAACAAATTATCAAATTTTGCTGACTCTCATCCCACCAAACCCCAATAAGGCGGGAGAAGAAGCAAGAACATCTCTAGAACAAGCAGGACTACCTATTTTTAAATCTGGAATTAGGCGGCTGGCTGTGTTCCAAAGAGCCGCCTTAGAAGGAGTTCCAGTCAATGCTGTCAAAGATGCT
>JBBSOP010000538.1:0-3569 GCA_038259655.1 Chroococcales cyanobacterium | reverse complement strand
TACTACTGTAGACAAGTCGTTGTTTATGACTAGAACTGAAGTGCATTGTCATCGTTGTGGTGGACATTTAGGACACGTGTTTGATGATGGCCCTGAACCTACAGGTAAACGCTATTGCATGAACGGTGTAGCGATGGAGTTTATTCCTGCTTGAGGAATGACGAAAAGCACACCTGCAATTTAAATCATCAGTAGAGGAATAAAACCTCCGCAACTCAGCCACATCTCAAAGTCATATTTGGGGTGTGGTTAATTATTTTTTCAGGAATAGGGATTTCCAAGAAATAAATTATCCAAATAAATGTAGACGCAAAGCGGCTTGTCGTAGGCTACCACAGAGGCAAGACAGCGCCGTGGGCGGGTTTCCCGACTTGAGGCGACTGTCGGCGGCTTTGCCGACTTGTAGCGACTGCCGCGCGGAGAACACAGAGAGATGACAAACACAGAAGATTTTTGTGTTAGTTTTGCGATATTTTTTGATTTTGAAGTCCCATACCATTAATATCAACCTAATTGCTTCAATGACTGTGTATTAAGCACATCTTCGGGGAAAATAAGTGTAACCACTTAAAACACAAGCATAAAATCGGGTTTTAAAAACGTCAGATGAAGCAATTACAGGTCAATTTGTCGCTGATGCCAATACTAACGGCATTGACAGTAGGTACTACGGCAAACTTAGCATTAGCCGGAGGATTTGCCCTGAATGAACAAAGTGTCAAAGGTCTAGGAAACGCCTTTGCTGGGAGTGCAGCCACTGCTAATGATGCCAGTACCATTTTTTTTAATCCTGCTGGGTTAACTCGTTTAACAGGTGATTCTATTGTGGGGGCTGGGTATGTAATTTTCCCCACGGTGAGTTTTCAAAACCAAGGTTCTACCGTAGCTACAGGTGCGCCATTATCAGGTGGTAATGGAGGCGATGCAGGTGTTGATATTGCTGTGCCGAACTTTTACGCTGCTTGGAGTCTTTCTGATACGGTGAAGGCGGGTATTGGTATCAACGTTCCTTTTGGACTAGCTACCACATACAATAATGATTGGGTTGGACGTTATCAAGCAGTCGAGTCTAAACTAGCTACCATTAATATCAATCCCACAGTGGCAGCTAAATTATCTGATAACTTTTCTGTGGGTGCGGGTCTAAATGTACAATATGCTGAGGCAACACTCTCTAACGCAATTGACTTTGGTTTGATTGGTCGGAGTGTTGGCTTACCTACCCAACCTCAACAAGCAGATGGTTTTGTCAAAGTTACTGGCTCTGATTGGAGTGTAGGTTATAACTTGGGGGTAATGTATGAACCGAGCAAAAGCACACGTATCGGTTTAAGTTACCGTTCTCCAATTACTCAAGACATTAGGGGAAATGCAGACTTCACAGTACCAGCAAGTGCGAGGGCGCTAACTGCAAGAGGGCAGTTTACAGATACAGGTGCTAGTGCTGTTGTGAAACTACCAGATACACTTTCTTTGGCTATCTACCAAGAACTGAATCCCCGTGTTTCCCTAGTTGGTGATGTTACCTGGACACATTGGAGCCGATTTCAAGAATTACGAGTTAAGTTTGACAACCCAGCCCAAGCAGATAGTGTGCAGCCAGAAAATTGGGATGATACCTACCGCTTTGGGCTTGGAGTAAATTACGCTGTGAACGATCGCTTAACACTGCGAACTGGTGTTACTTACGATCCTAGCCCGATTAGTGATGAATTTGTTACTGCCCGATTACCCGGTGGCGATCGCACTTTGGTAGGAATTGGAGCTAGTTACCAGCCTTCTAAATCATTCAGTTTTGACGTTGGCTATACCCATATTTTTGCTGAGGATAGTCCCATTAATCAATCTAGCTCCACTACAGGAACGCTCAGGGGGAAATTTGCCAGCGAAGTGGATATTATCGGCTTACAACTGAATTGGCAATTTTAGAACTAACACCAAATTCGTACAACACGACCCTTTAATTCTTGTCCTAGCCAAGGTGTATTACTAGAAAGTGTATGAAGATTTTTCCTTTCAACTTTCCAGTTAACTTGGGGATCAAATAAAGTCAATTCCGCGGGTTGATTAGGAGCGATCGCACTTGTTTTCTGTTGTAAACACTTGGCTGGGTTAGTACTTAAAGCTTGCCATAATTCTAAAGCTGTAAATTCTTTTGTGGCTACAAGATTTTGCCACAAAAGAGGTAATGCTAACTCTAAACCAATTGCTCCTGGGGGGGCTTCGGCAAAAGCTTGGACTTTTTCTTCATAAGTATAGGGTGCATGGTCGATGGCGATCGCATCTATAACCCCAGTCTTTACACCTTTACGCAACGCCGCTACATCACTGGAATTGCCTAAAGGCGGAGCTAAATGCAAGCTGGTGTTATAATTTTTAATTGCTTTTGTATCTAATAATAAATGCATCCAGGTAGTGCTGGCGGTAATTGGCAAATTAGCAGCCTTCGCTGAAGCGATTAATTCTACACTGCGAGCCGTGGAAACACGCATAATATGTACTGGTGTACCTATAGCGGCAACCAATTCTAACAAAGCTGCGATCGCGGTAGTTTCAGCACTGGCGGGTATGGGTGGTAAACCGAACCGCAGGGCATCTGTGCTTTCTCGCATGACTCCATTAGCACTGAGTTGGCGATCGCTAGGCCAAAATGCGATCGGTTTACCCACTGGTTGCAGATATTCTAGTATTCGCCGCACCAACCCTAAATTTTCCCACGGTTTACCATCACTAAAACCAATAACTCCAGCCGCAGCTAAATCTGCTAATTCCGTCATTTGTTTTCCAGCCACATCTAAGGTGATAGCACCCCAGATATGAAGTAGAGGAGTAGCATCCAAACTCTGCCCTACCTTCCTCTGTTTTTGCAACTGTGCGACAAGTGCAGGGTTATCAATGGCCGGAGATGTATCAGGTAAAATGCTAACTCTGGTAAAGCCTCCAGCCGCAGCAGCTTGTAACAAAGATAACAATGTTTCTCGTTCTTCAAACCCCGGTTCGCCGGAGTGGCTATACAAATCCACTAATCCCGAACCAAGAACTAATCCCTGACAATCTCTAATTTGAATATCAGGACTAATTTGGGAAATTTGCGCGGCGACGGCTTGAATTATCCCATCAGAAATTAGCACATCAGCTAATTTGTCAGTTCCAGAAATGGGGTCAATTACCCGGACTTGTTGTAGCAATTCAGCCATAACTGTATTTATAATGCCCCAGCTGCCGTTTGATCTAGTACACCTCCCCCCAAGTGACCAGTGATATTCATTGCTTGCAGTACTGGTAAACCATCTAATCCACAGGGGTAGTCAATCACACTGACTGCACCATTACCTTGGCGGAAATTCCAAAAATTTTCTGTTGATAAACCTAAAATGTGACACAGCAAGGTTTTATTAGTGGCATCATGAGCTACTATTAATCCGGTTTGGAGTTGATTTGTTAATGCCGTTTGCACAATCAACTGCCAAGTTTCAACACTACGCTCCCACACTTGCTGCAAATTTTCTCCTTCAGGCATTTGTACTGCTCCTGGCTGTGTTCGCCAGCGCTCTAATTCTCCGGGAAAT
>JBBSOP010000537.1:0-3575 GCA_038259655.1 Chroococcales cyanobacterium | reverse complement strand
AGAAAATATTCAGGGTTATGCTGACACAACTAGTGTGTAGCCAAAAGTTCTCTAGACGGTCTTGTTGCCGCTTTCTGTGAAAATCTGCTGGAGTGGAAACTAAAGTTAGAATCAAGATAGTTTTAGCTGATTACTTTTCCAGAATTTATAAATTTTCAGAATGTTACCACGAGAAGAACTTTTAAAGGGTGTTGAAAATCGAGATAGTGTAGCTCGTGTAATTGATCAGGCAGAACAAGCCATCAAAACTTGGGAAGTAGTTTTGACAGATTTTTTGTCTCCGCCAGAACTTGCAGAAATTCAGCGGGCGTTTAGTCGCTTAACAGAAGTAGAATTAGTCGCATGGGGCGGTTATCCGCAAGCAGAACGTCAAAGAATAGCGATCGCTCGTTCTGAAATTCCCTTAGAACAATCTCAAGTTGCTCTTGTTGCTTTGGAAATTGCCGGAAATTTTCTGTTTGATACTGCCACTCACCGCGACTTTTTAGGCGCAATGTTGGGAACAGGAATTGTCCGCGAAAAAACAGGGGATGTGATTGTTTTAGGAGAAAGAGGAGCGCAAGTAATTGTTGCCCCAGAATTGGTAGAATTTTTGACAATGAGCCTAACTCAGGTGCGATCGGTTCCTGTGAAAACTCAGCCGATTGAGATCAACGAGTTAAAAGTTCGGGAACCCAAGAAAAAAGAATTAACTACTGTAGAGGCTTCTTTAAGATTAGATGCGATCGCATCGGCTGGTTTTGGCATGTCCCGCAGTAAAATGGTTGATTTAATCGATAGCGGCGATGTGCGTGTCAACTGGAAAGAAGTTACCCAAGCGAGTTCTCAAGTTAAATCAAGCGACTTAATTGCCATCCGTGGTAAAGGGCGTTTAGAAGTTGGGGAAATCGCCGTTACTAAAAAGGAACGTTACCGAGTTCAACTAACAAGATATATGTAACACTCCCATCGCTTTAGCCAATCTGCTTGAGTTGAACCTTCAGCCCATTTTCTGGACGTAAGGTAATTGAAGGCTGTGGCACAATTGGATGTCCTGGCACTAAATCTACTTGGAAGCGTTGAGCGATCGTTGCCAATAACAAAGCCGCTTCCATTTGAGCAAAACCTTTACCAATACAGATTCTTGGCCCATCCCCAAAAGGAAAATATACTCCTTTAGGTAGTTGTTTTTCAAAATCTTGTGTCCAACGTTCTGGCTGAAAAGCTTCAGGATTCTCAAAATACTGGGGATGACGATGCATTACCCATTGGCTAATCATGATTGCCATGCCTTGGGGAATTTTGTAATCGCCAATCTGGGTATCTACTGCTGCTTCCCGCCCCATCAGAGCAACAGGAGGATATAGCCGCATTGATTCTTTGACAACTTGCTGTGTGTAAACTAATTGCCCAAGATCTGCAAGTGTTGGTAACTTTCCTTGTAGGACTTGATTGAGTTCTGATTGTAATTTTTCACGCACTTCGGGATTTTGTGCCAAAAGCATCCACGTCCACGATAAGGCATTGGCAGTGGTTTCATGTCCTGCCAACATTAAAGTGGCAACTTCATCCCGCAGCAGTTTATCATCCATTTGCTGAAGAGTTTCTTCATCTTTAGCTTCCATTAACATTGTCAGCAAATCATTAGTTTTTTCTTCACTCTTGCGACGCTCTTGAATTAGTTTATAAATAGCCTCATCCATTTGGGCAATAGCATTACGATAACGGATGTTTTCAGGTCTTGGGAACCACTCCAACACTAGAAAATTTTGCCGTCGCTTACTTTCAAACCACTCCATTGCCCTCTCTAATGCATTGGCAACAACTTCTGCCTCTCCTGCATCCACGTCAGCGCTAAATATGCACTTCATAACTATTTGCAGTGTCAAGTTCATCATATCTGCATGAATGTCATGAGTGTCACCATCCTGCCAAGTTTGCAGCATTTTGTCGGTGTACTCTACCATTGTTTCGCCATATCCATTAATTCGTTTTTGGTGAAATATCGGTTGGGCAAGGCGACGTTGCCAAAACCAAGATTCTCCTTCTGCACTTAATAAGCCTTCTCCTAGTAAGGTTTTTAAAGCGCGTAAGCCCCGGCTTTTAATAAAATCTTGGCGATTTTTGAGAACTTCTTCTATGTATTCAGGGTTAGTTACTAAACAAGTAGATGTTAACCCTAGCTGTAAGGGAACAATATCACCATAGTCACGACAACCGGTAAGAAATCCTAACGGGTCTTTTCCAAGTTCAAAAAGATGTCCAACAATAGAGTTAACCGGCGGTGCTGGTAACTCGAATACATCTTTAGTCATACCCAAAATTCTCTAAATTTATGTGTACTCAAGAACGTTAATTCAACGTTAATATTAAATTCTTCATCACATAGAGAGATTTGTGGGTTTAATACTTAAACCTACAACTCTCAAAATCACTTCTGTACAAAGCTTTCAGAAAGTTTTTTGACTTTTAACTTACCCCCAATTTAAAGTAACTTTAGGATGAAGGCGGTAGTTCCTTACCAATTCCCAGTTCTTTCTTGCTGTGCTTCAACTGCTTCCAAACTGCCTTAATCTGCTGATAAGCATCAAGAGGAGCAAGCTTTCCTGATGTTTCTAAACAGCTAATGTAGTCAACTTTCTGAGTAAATTCTTGCAAGTTGGCATTAAAAACCAGATTTTCTGGTTTAGTTTGACCGTAATAGCGACTGCGAGGGTAAATAAATTCGTTTTTATCTGGCTGATGAGGTTTTGCCATAGATTTACCTCTATGTAAATAGTTTTGACTAAAATTTTAATATACTGTCAGCTGCTGGTTATTAGCAACTTGATTATCAGAGGAGGCAGAAGGGAATCTTTGCTCTTCTGCGATCGCCAGTCTATCAAGAATTACCACCAGCCAACGGTAGTAGTAGGCGGCTAACAATACGTTGATCTGGTAATTGATAAAATTGCAATTCTCCTCCCAATTGCTGCATTAAGTTTTGACAGATTAACAAATGCAAGCCCGGTGGCTGGTTGAGGTGGGAAGAAGCAAGCACGTCTTTAGATGTATTGTGATGTAGTGCTGCTAATAATTGTGGTTCAATCATGCCGTTATCTGTGATTGACAATTCTAGAAATTTCTCCTCTAAACGACGACACCAGATATCAATTCTGCTACCACTTTGACAACGGTGACAAGCTGCAACTAATAACTCATGGAGAACTAATTCAAATTTGACGATATCACCAGCGATCGCTAGTGAAGATGGATAATCTGAAGTTTGAATCCCTTTGAGAAATGCAGGACTATCAACTGATTCTTGCTCTTCAACCGATTGTCCTAAACCATGTACACCAGTCCACAGCTTATTGTGTTTAAATAAATTTTCCACTCGTTCGAGCGATCGCTTGAGAAAACTAGCTATGGGCATAGTTTCGCTGCTAATATGCAACTGCCATTGTTCAAGTTTGAGCATTCCAGTTATAGAGGCAGTTGTATGATCTAACTGTCGCAACAGTAGTTGATAGCGTGTCTGAGTTAGTTCATTCGCAGGAATACCCAAATCCTGTATTTGACCCAGTAATAGTACTGCTGTTCTTTGGATTTCTTGT
>JBBSOP010000536.1:0-3583 GCA_038259655.1 Chroococcales cyanobacterium | reverse complement strand
AGACTCAGGTCATCAGGGTCAAGAAACCATCCCAAACGACTACCATAATTCAAACAGTGGAGAATATTACCAATTACTTTATTGGGCTTTTGTTCTGGTGATAAAATCTCAATCATCCAGTCTGGTGGTAAGTCAAAGTTATCTGGAACTTGACCATCGGCTGTAAATTGTATATGTTTCCACCCAAACACAGCTACATCTGGTACGATTGAGCGCCCGCCAAAACTACATCGCAATTCTGGAAAGGCGTATGCAGTCTGCGGTTCCTCAGCAATTTGATTGATTGTTGCACATAATTTACCTTGTAATCGACTGTGTCTCCCTTTCGGCATTGGCTTCAGGGTAATTTCCCCATTGATATATTCACTAGAAGGCTTAGTTTCTGGGAGTTTCAGAAACTCTTCGAGAGTCAGAGGTTGAGCTGTTATGGCAGTCATAACTCTTTGAATTTTGAAATGATTTGCCGTTAACTAACCCTAAGTTTAGCAAAATCGCTACGATTAATTCTACATGCGGGTTATGCAGGATTAGGCGGAGGTTTAACAGTGTGGGAAATTAGACGACGGCACAGAAACCCTAGATTGAATATGACAGAAAACCTGGCTGGGTATCTGTTTATGATCCCCACCATTCTGGTTTTAGGGACTTTTGTGGTTTTACCCATTCTCTATGCTGTATTTCTCTCCCTACATAAAGTCCAACTTTTAGGAGGGATTGCATACGAATTTATTGGCTTTCGCAATTTCAACCGATTGATTGCAGATGAACGAGTTTGGATTGCGTTGAAAAATACAGCAGAGTATGTGGCGATTGTTGTGCCAACTCAAACTGTACTGGCTTTAATTTTGGCAGTCACCCTCAATACTGGGATTCGTGGTAAGAATTGGTGGCGCATTCTTTACTTTTTACCGACAGTGACTTCTTCAGCAGTGTTAACGCTGATTTTCATGTGGATTTATAACACTGATGGTTTACTAAATGATTTTCTCGCTTTTGTCGGACTACCTACCTATAACTGGTTGGGAGATCCAGCAGTTGCCCTCAAAGGCATCATGATTATGAATATTTGGTCAACAGCACCGTTTTATATGGTGATTTATTTAGCGGCTTTACAAGACATACCCGAAAAACTTTATGAAGCAGCAGAACTTGATGGGGCAAATGGCTGGCAAAAGTTTATTTATATTACGATTCCTTTGCTGAAGCCTGTAACCTTTTTTGTGATAGCTGTAGGAATAATTGGGACATTTCAATTATTTGACCAGTCTTATATTTTCTCTGGCGGGACTGGCGGACCAAATAACGCTACTTTAACTTTGGTGCTATTAATTTATCAAGCTGTATTTCGTAACTTACAAATGGGATATGCAGCTGCGATCGCATTTTTATTAGCAGCGGTAATCATTATCATCACCTTGATACAGCAGCGATTTTTTGGGGGTGAAAGAATTTGATCAAGATTTCTCGTATTTCTTGGCTAAAAGTACTGTTATATGTCTTACTGACTATCTATGCTCTCATTACCCTGATTCCTTTTTTGTGGGCGCTTTCAGCATCATTTAAGCCACTATCAGAAATTGTCAGTGGGGAACCTAATTTTTTACCCAAAAATTTTACTCTTGATAATTACAAACAAATCTTTGTGCAAGAACCGCTGTTTTGGCGTTGGTTATTTAACAGTGTGATTATTGCCGTTAGCGTGACGTTGTTAAATCTGCTATTTAACTCAATGGCAGGTTATGCCTTGGCAAGATTGCACTTTGTGGGTAAGCGTTTTTGGTTCTTCTTAATTTTGGCAGTGTTAGCAGTACCAGCACAGATTACGTTAATTCCGACATTTCTAATTTTAAAAGCGATCGGCTGGTTAAATTCTTATCAAGGTATGATTATTCCTAGTATGATTAATGCCACTTTCATTTTTATGATGCGGCAGTTTTTTGTCAATTTTCCTAGAGAACTAGAAGAAGCTGCTCAACTTGATGGTTTAAATACCTTTGGCATTTTCCGGCATATTGTTTTACCTCTGGCGAAACCAGCATTAGCAGCACAAGCAGTTTTTGTATTTATGGGTAGTTGGAATAACTTCTTGCTGCCTGTGGTGATTTTGTTTGACCCCGAAATGTTTACTCTACCGTTAGGGTTGAATACTTTCAAAGGTCAATATATCAGCTATTGGAACTATATTATGGCAGCTTCGATGATATTCACCTTACCTGCTTTAGGAATTTACGCCTTTTTTAACCGTTATTTTATTCAAAGTGCAACATTTACAGGTGGCAAAGGTTAAACCAATTCGTGATGACTTTTGACCCTGAGCGTAGTCGAAGGGTCAAGGCTGAGTTTCGACTGCGCTCAACTGTCGCTTTGCCGAAGCCTTGACTTCCGCAAAGCGGTTGACCTTTGGAGACTCGCTTTAGTTAAAGTCGCGGATCTACGGGTTCGCTTTCTAATGCCAAAATACCGAAAACGCATTCATGTACACGGCGCAAAGGACTATGGGCGACAAATCGCTCTAAGGCTTCAACACCAAGGGAAAACTCACGCATAGCCAAAGAACGCTTATTTGATAACCCGCGTTGCCGCAGACGTTGCAAATTCTCCGGGGTGGAATATTCAGGGCCATAGATAATCCGCAGATATTCTTGGCCGCGACACTTCACCGCCGGCTGGACAATGCCGCGACTACCTTGAACGATGAAGTCCATTGGTTTGACAACCATGCCTTCACCCCCGGCTTCAGTAAGTTTTTCCCACCAATGAACCCCTTCTGCTTGACTGCTGGGGTCAGTCAAATTGATCACTTTATAGGCGGTAGCTAAAAGCAAGGCAGGGTCTGAATGACAGATTTTGGCAATTTGCTCTAAATGCCAGCGATGGTCTTTGTCGATGTGGACAGCTTGTTCTGTTGCCAAGATGTGGAAAGGAGCTAGTTTTAGTTCAGAAATATCAGTGACAGACCAGCAGTAGCGACGGTAGGCATTGACGTACTGATGTGCCATCTCTGAGCGTTGTTGATAATGAACAAGTTGGGTACTAATTTCTACGCCGCGATCGCTTGCTTGTTGTAGTAAGCTAACAGCATCATGCAAAGCAAGACGCGATGCCACTCCCACGGGTGCGTACTGTTCTCGTAGCAGTCCTTGTGCTTTAGCTGACCAAGGCATTAATTCACAGTCTAGACAGACCCAATCGGTTTGAAATTCTGACCAGAAATTGCTTTGGGAGAGGGCTGCATTTACCCGCCCCAAAAATTCCGCTTCTAATGCAGAATTATCAAAAAACCTCCGTCCTGTGCGGGTGTAACAGATGCCGATTCCTTCATTTACTACACCAAACCGTTTCTCTGCAGCTGCTATGTCTCGACAAACAATTACTACTGCCCGCGAACCCATGTGTTTTTCTTCACATATGACTTCTGTAATTCCCGGATTTTGGTAGTAGAGAAAAGCTTGGGTGGGATGCTCTAAAAAACCTGTTAATTGTGATGTTTCTACCGGAGACATCGTAGGTGGCAGGTAAATCAGCCATTTAGGATTAGTAGCAAAACGGCTCATTACCTCCAAAGCTGCGATCGCATTTTCTT
>JBBSOP010000535.1:0-3632 GCA_038259655.1 Chroococcales cyanobacterium | reverse complement strand
GAAAATCGGTTGTTTTCTTCTGGGTTGCATACTTTGGGGGAAGCGCCGAATGAGGAGGAGTTAGCTGCGTATTTGGAGGCTTATTTTGGGGGAGAGGAAGAAGGAAACGAACCGCCAAGATGCCTTCGCGCAGCGTCTCGTAGAGAAGAACGCCAAGAGGAGGAAAGGCTAATTAGGGATTTGTTGATGCAATCTACGGATGAGTTGACGAATTTGTTAAGGGGTTTGAATGGGGAATATATTCCGCCTGCGCCTGGTGGTGATTTGTTAAGGGATGGGGCTGGGGTTTTGCCTACGGGGAGAAATATTCATGCTTTAGATCCTTATCGAATGCCTTCACCTGCGGCTTATGAAAGGGGGCGGGAAATTGCTCAAAAAATTATTGCCCAGCATTTAGGAGAACATGGAAAATATCCTGAAACTGTGGCGGTGTTGTTATGGGGGTTGGATGCAATTAAAACTAAGGGCGAATCTTTAGGGATTCTGTTGGAATTGGTGGGGGCTGAACCTGTGAAGGAGGGAACTGGTAGAATTGTTCGTTATGAGTTGAAACCGTTGGCAGAGGTGGGACATCCCCGCATTGATGTGTTAGGTAATTTATCGGGAATTTTTAGGGATAGTTTTGTTAATATTATTGAATTATTGGATGATTTGTTTCAACGGGCAACTGAAGCTGATGAGTTGGAAGAACAGAATTTTATTCGGAAACATGCTTTAGCTTTAAAAGCCCAAGGTGTAGAAAATGTCTCTGCAAGATTGTTTTCTAATCCTGCGGGTGATTTTGGTTCTTTGGTAAATGATAAGGTTGTGGATGGGAATTGGGAATCTGGCGAGGAGTTAGGCAATACTTGGCAAAGTCGCAATGTATTCAGTTATGGTAGAGAAGATAAAGGTCAGCCTAGACCAGAAGTTTTGAATACGTTATTAAAAACTAGCGATCGCATTGTTCAAGAAATCGATTCGGTAGAATATGGTTTAACTGATATTCAAGAATATTACGCTAATACGGGCGGTTTAAAAAAGGCAGCAGAAAAACAAAGCGGTAAAAAGGTAACTACTAGTTTTGTAGAAAGTTTCTCGAAAGACACCACACCCCGCAATTTAGATGATTTGCTGCGGATGGAATATCGCACTAAGTTAGTCAATCCTAAATGGGCGCAAGCAATGGCTAATCAAGGTTCTGGTGGTGCGTTTGAGATTTCTCAACGGATGACGGCGTTGATTGGTTGGGGTGGTACTGCCGATTTTCAAGATGATTGGGTATATGATCAAGCCGCAGATACTTATGCGTTAGATGCAGAGATGGCAGAGAAATTACGCAAGGCAAATCCTGAAGCTTTTCGCAATATTATCGGCAGAATGTTAGAGGCGCATGGGCGCGGTTTTTGGGAAACAGATACGGAAAAGTTAAATCAGTTACGTCAGTTGTATGAGTTGACGGATGAAGAATTAGAAGGAGTGACTGAAACAATTAAAAATTAAAAATTTCGTAGATGATAAGTAATTTTTAATTGATTACTTGAGGGTGCAGATTCATGGCACAAAACTCACAATAAAAAACTGCAAATCTCATCAAAATTTGTGCATTTCTCAACCGAATTGAGATTTATCCAATTGATGATGAAACAGCAGAAATTTACGGAGATTTCAAGTCGGAAATTATTAAAATATTTGCAGCTAGAGAAAAGAGTAAACGCCAAACAACTAAATTACAAGAAATTGGCATAGGTGAAAATGACCTGTGGATTGCTGCTACAGCTTTACGCCATTCATTAATTCTCGTTACATCAGATAGTGATTTTCAAAGAATGTGTCAAGTTAGGAAACTTTCCGTAGAAAGTTGGATTTGATTGTTGAGAACTAATAATATTTACAGATGAGTTATAATCCACAGAATTGATTATTTTTAAAATAAAATTAGATGAATTTACCTGAGACTGTATGATAGATATCTTTACAGAAACCGGATAAATGTTAATTTATCTTGTAACTATAAACAGTCCTCCAAAACAAAGTCAATTCCACACATGAATTTGTTGATTAGAAGTGGTTTTATCTACTTACTTTGCTTGGACTTAATATTATGCTTGGTAGCATTTTCAGTCCCTTCATTCTCGGATTATGACCAACAAACAATACCACCAACTACAACAGAAATCCGTGGCGTTTGGATTACTAATGTTGCTAGTGGCGTACTATTTGTGCCTTGGGGAATTGATCGCGCTGTAGATCAACTCTCGGCACTCAACTTCAATACAATTTATCCTGTAGTTTGGAATCGAGGGCAAACATTCTACAAAAGTGCTGTAGCCCAATCTGTTACAGGTTCCAATTCTCAACCGATTCTAACATTAATACATGGTGGACAGGATGTTTTAGCAAAGATAGTTAAACTTGCTAAACCCAAAGGTTTAAGTGTCATTCCCTGGTTTGAATATGGTTTCATGACACCAGCTGATTCGGAATTAGCTAGGCGTTATCCTGATTGGTTGACAAATGGTCAAAAAGGTATAAAGTCAATCCAACAAACTCCACCGGAAGAAGCCGACAATGGTTTAACAAATAAGCAAGCTTGGCTGAATCCTTTGCATCCAGAAGTTCAAAAGTTTATCTTAGGACTAATTGTAGAAGTTGTTCGTAATTACGATGTCGAAGGTGTTCAACTTGACGACCATTTTGGGATGCCTGTACAGTTTGGTTATGATTCTTTTACCGTTGACCTTTATCGACAAGAACATCAAGGCAAAAGTCCCCCTAGTAATCCGTTTAACTCAGAATGGATGCGTTGGCGAGCTAATAAAATTACTGATTTCATGGCAGAAATCTATCAAGCTGTCAAAGCAGTTAAACCTAAAGCTAAAGTTTCTTTATCCCCTAATTCTCATGCTTTTGCCTATAAGTATTATCTGCAAGACTGGGAAAGTTGGGTAAAAAAAGGTTTGGTAGATGAGTTAATTTTGCAGGTTTATCGCAATAATAAAAAGAGTTTTATTGCTGATTTGGAAAAACCAGCAGTAGAATTGGCTCGTACTCAAATTCCTGTAGCTATTGGTATCTCAACAGGAACATTGCGAAATCCTGTAGAAATTGCCCAAGTTAGAGAACAAGTTAAAATAGTGCGCGATCGCTCTTTTGTTGGTGTATCTTTTTTTTATTGGGAGAGTCTGTGGGGTTACATCTCCCCAGAATCACCCCGACAGCGGCGCAGTGTTTTTCAGGAGATGTTTGCAGACAAAGCTGCTAGACCTTCACGACCTAAGAAAAGTTGATGCCATTAGTTCTTGCCAAAAAAGATTTTCATATAAGTTCTATAATAAACCGCGATCACACAACATAACCCAGTATATTTTTAAAATATTGGCTGTAAGCTAATCGGCATTTAAATTGCAACATAGCCACTATTGCCCTTGTTTTTTATTTTTCGATGCCACTTAATGACTAACTCACCCTTATTTAATTGTTATGAAGAAATTCTCAGAGATGGGGCTTTATTTCGGTTTAAAGCCCCCCGACAGATGGGTAAAAACTCGTTAATGTCAAGAGTTCTTAACTACGGCAGCAAGCGAGGTTATAAATCTGCTTATTTTAGATTTTCAATCAGCCGATGCAGAATTTCTCAGCAACTTAGATAT
>JBBSOP010000534.1:0-3651 GCA_038259655.1 Chroococcales cyanobacterium | reverse complement strand
TACGCTCCTACCTGTCCGAGAAATTAAACTTCGTAATTTGCCCTATCAATCTCACCCATAGCAACGATACAAATCAAATCCAAGAGTGTAACCACATTCGCAGTTTATAACCTGACAAGGAAAGAGGTAAACCTAAATAAACAGGCATCCAGAAGATAAAAGCAGCCAAAATAATAAAGGTAATGGTGACACCTACTACCCGAACCTGCGGATAATAACTGCGAAGACACTGATCAACAAACCAAGCGATCGCTAAAAAGGCAAAGACTACAGCCGTCATGTAATGATAAATAAAAACGCACCTTGTCACCTTCATCCAAGGTGCTAAGTTGACCGCATAATTTATCACTAAATATAGGGCAATCCATGTATCAATATCCAGTGTTTTTTTAACAAATAAATGCTTGTGTTTGATTGCATATATGATGATTTGTCCGATTAACCAACTCAATAAAAATATGATGGCAGTGAGACCAAACCACCACAAAAAAGGATTGCCCATTGCATGGATATCATAAATGACTTTTCCAGTGCCAGCAGGCAAAGGAGGCCCCAATACAGGTAATGGATCAGCGGCACTTTGAGCCGTTTGATAATAATAAGCTATTGGTCGAGTCATCAAAGGCCATTTGTACCAAGCAGCACAGTAAGGATGAACTTTGGCAGTATTACCACCAAGACGTTCGTGAAACTCCAATATTTGCTTGTGTAATTCTATTAATCCATATTTGGTATTTAATTGGAGGTGAGGAATCCAAATCAGACTGTAGACTGCAAGGGGAATAATTCCTAGAAAAAATATAATTTGGATAATATTTAGCTGAGTTAAATTTTGCAGCAAAGATTGCTGATAAGTTTGAGTATTAGCAGGTAAATCATCTCTAACATCCTTTGGCTGCTCTATTATTTTGGCTATCCATTGCCATATCCAACTTATGCTCCAAATTAGATATATACCCAATAGAAAAAATAAACCATTCCACTTAGTAGCAACTGATGCCCCAAAAGCCATTCCAGCAAACATTAAGTAAAATGTTCTTTTTTGTTTTCGGTTTGCCAATGCTAATAAAAACAATAACTGCCCTAACAAACCAAACAAAACTATATAAATATTAATTAAGGCATAGCGAGACTCTACAAGAAAGATGCCATCACAAGCTGTGAAGAAGCCAGCAAGTAAAGCAAAACTGCGACGATAACTTAACTGATAGGCAATACCAGCAACGATTACAGGAATAAATGACCCACAAAAGGCATTCATCCAACGATAACTCCAAGGCGATCGCAGCGAACCTGTTAGCCAGTTTACCGTCTCATGCCAAAAGGGAATATGACTACTTAGCCATATTCCCATTGCTATCATATATTTACCTAATGGTGGATGACCATCAAAAAACGGCACATGGGTAAGATAGTTATTACCAAATTTAGCGTAGTAAACTTCATCAAATACCAAAGTGTTAAATCTGTCTATTCCCCATAACCGTAAGGCGAGTGAGAATATAAATATACCCGCAAGTCCAATTCGGAACCACTTTTTAGTCATCGGTCATTTTAAACCCTGTTAATCACAATAATTAGGCTTTTTGCTGACATTAACATGGATGTCGCTTAGATTGATTGTGAAAACTTTGGGGATAACAGCCAAATGTATAGTATGATAGCTGACCGCTAATTTCAAAAACTTAAATAATATGACTTGGTTTTCTTTATCAATGAGACGGTGGAATCGAATTACACAATTCTTATCTTTATTCTGTCTATGTTTATTTTTAGTGATTAGCTGTACGCCTCGTCCCCAAACTACAACTCCATCTAATGCTGGGAATAATTCTACAGGTGATGGTCGCATTACTATCGGGACAACGCTGAAGCCGAGAACCCTCGATCCCGCTGATGCTTATGAGTTAGCATCTTTGGGTTTAATAATTAATTTAAGCGATCGCCTCTACTATTACGAACCAGGCAGTACGGAAATTAAGCCCCAATTGGCTACAGCATTACCTAAAGTCAGTGCGGATGGTCTAACTTATACAATTCCCTTACGCCAGGGAGTGGTTTTTCACGATGGAACTCCCTTCAACGCTGAAGCCATGACATTTAGTATCCAGCGCTTTATAGAAAACAAGGGTAAGCCTTCCTTCTTGCTGGCGGATACAGTGGCATCAGTAAAAGCCACAGGCGAAAATGAACTCACAATCAAGCTGAAAAAGCCCTTTGCAGCATTTCCCTCACTGTTAGCATTTTCTGGAGTGTGTGCAGTTTCACCCAAAGTTTACGAAATTGCGCCGGGTAAATTTAAACCGAATATTTTTGTAGGGACTGGCCCATACAAGTTAGCCCAGTATGGTACAGATTCACTGCGATTTGATGTCTTTGACAAATATTGGGGAGAAAAACCAGCCAACAAAGGTATTAACGTCCAAATTCAAACTAGTCCGGTAAACTTATTTAATGCCTTTCGCACAGGTGCAGTAGATGTCGCTTACCTATCTTTGCAACCAGATCAAGTCCGCAGCCTAGAAGAAAGTGCTAAAAAAGGAAATTGGCAAGCCATTACTGCCCAAAGTAGTGTAGTTAGTTATATGGTGTTGAACCGCAATCAACAGCCTTTAGATAAACCAGAAGTCAGACAAGCTGTTGCAGCCATAATTGATCGTCCATTAATTAATCAGCGAGTTTTATATAATCAAGCTGATCCGCTTTACAGCATGATTCCCACTACCTTTGATGTTTCCCAGCCATTATTTAAAGATAAATACGGCGATGCTAAATTTGATCAAGCTAAACAATTATTAACTAGTGCTGGTTTCTCCAAAACAAACCCTGCAAAAGTTCAAGTTTGGTATCCTTCAAGTTCACCAACTCGGAGTTTAGCAGCCCAGACACTTAAATCATTAGTTGATACTAAAATGGATGGCATACTTCAATTTGAAGTCATTACTGTAGAAGGGCCTACCTTTTTTAAAGACATCTCTAAAGGTTCATATCCAGCAGCTTTACTCGATTGGTATCCAGACTTTTTAGATCCAGATAACTATATTCAGCCGTTTTTAGGTTGTCAAAAAGGCTCCGCTGCTAAAGGATGCGAAGATGGTGGCAGTCAAACTCAAGGTTCGTTTTACTATAGCGAAACCATGAACAAGCTAATTGATCAAGAACGTAAAGAACAAAACCCCGAAGCGCGTCAAAAGATTTTCGCAGAAATCCAAACACAAGTTACTAATGATGTGCCTTACGTTCCTCTCTGGCAAAACAAAGATTATGTATTTGCTCAAAAAGGTGTTAACGACGTAAAACTTGATCCGACTCAAAATTTGATTTATAAAACAATCAAAAAGTAGTCAGGTAAAAGGGGTAAGGCTGCGGGTGCGAGAAAGACAATAAAGCCTTACCCATTCAATACAATATGGATATTAGCCACCAAAAAGAACAATTTAGCATCACTTATATTAGAGCGATCGCTGCCGTTGCGGGTTATTATTTTTTAGTATAAATTATGTATATTTTTTCTGACTTTTCACGGGATGTGGAAAAGGGGATTGGTTCGCGATGGCTTATCGCGAACCAATCCTTTGAACTTAAGATGATTTGCGTCCTCTAATATAAGGTGCTTGTAGTGTCGTATTCTGGGGTGCAAATGAAACTATT
>JBBSOP010000533.1:0-3665 GCA_038259655.1 Chroococcales cyanobacterium | reverse complement strand
TATCCATTACCCGGATCTTTCTTAACATTTGCGAGAGTCTTGACTCAGGTTTTTATAACCCTTATTCGTTCGTTGTTCATTCTCAATAAAAACGCAGTTTTAGCGAGAAGATTAAAAGCAAATTTGTCAAGTATGCCTAAATTCTCAGTGTCTAAGACGGTTATAGAACATGGGTTTCAAGATTGTAAAGAAAGATGTGGTTAACGCATAGCCGACGCGGAGAGGGGCAGAAATTCACTAGTTTTTAAAGCCGTCGAACTCATGTAGGTTTAAGCCTGTGTGAGAATAAAGCGCAACCTCACATAGAATTGGTATGAGTACTACCTCAGTAAATATTTAACTCTTGACTAAAAATTATGAGTAATACTTTGAAAGATTTTTTAGAAGCTTGCGAAACTCTGGGAACTTTGCGATTAATTGTTACTAGTAGTGCTGCTGTATTAGAAGCACGCGGCAAAATAGAAAAGCTATTTTATGCCGAATTGCTCAAAGGCAAGTATGCCAATATGCACACTGAAGGCTTTGAGTTTCACTTGAATATGGACAAAATTACTCAAGTTAAATTTGAAACAGGTGAAGCTAAAAGAGGAAATTTTACAACCTATGCCATCCGGTTGTTAGATGAAAAACAAGAGTCTGCTTTAAGTTTATTTTTGCAATGGGGCAAACCAGGAGAATATGAACCAGGTCAAGTGGAAGCTTGGCAAGCTTTAAAAGAACAGTATGGAGAAGTTTGGCAACCTTTACCTATTGAAACTTTGTGATTTCATCCTAAATCTAATGGTTGCTATGAGGTCTATTTGGAGTTTTTGTTTGATTATTTTGTTCCTGCTGGGTGTGAGTGGGAAGACTACAGCAGGAGAATTGTCTGAACGCCTAGCACACTTTCCGCAGTGGGAAAAATTGACTTCAGTACAGCCAGCTTCAGGAGATTTGATTTATCCTGATTGGATGGCTGGTTCTTGGCAAGTTACAAGTACTTTAGTAGATTTGGTTGCACCTTTAGCACCAGATATAGTCACACCTGGGTTTGAAGGTAATCGCCAACAATTAAATCAGTCTGTAAGTTTTTTAGTTCGTTTTATTCCAGAAAAAGCCCCGATTACTAGATTAAAATTTCTTCCTCAAGTAGATAATAAATCTTCAATTTTAGTAGCAGATAGAGCGTTTAATAGTTTGAATTTGGCAAGAGCTTATTTAGGTGATAAAGCTGTATTATCGGTCAAAGTAGACCCAGATTCACCTAATCGCCAGATTACATTTTTGCGTGGAGAACGTCAACTAGTTTCTATTGTCACCGCACGTAGTACAGAAACTACCTATGATGGTAAATTCATTACTACAGAAGTATTTCAACAATTATTTAAAGGTGGTTCCCGCCCTTATTTCAATTCAGTAGAATCTACTACCGCCTATCACCAACTTTCTACATCTCATCCAGGAATTGAGGCGGATCAAGTTACAGCCGTTTATCTTTCACCCCAAGATCCAGATTATTTTATCGCAAACTCTCGACCAGTTGCTCTTTATCGCTATCGTTTGGAATTTTTCCCGACACAAATGCCAACTACTCCTCAAGAATGATTTAGAGTTGTGGTTGTTGACTTTGTTGTATTACAAATGTAGTATATAGATTCCAAGTTAACGATCGCGCTCTTGGAAAGGTGCATCATGGCAAAATTCAGAGATATTATCAATTACTTCCGTCCTGACTGGAGGCTGAGTGTTTTTAGTATTGCAGCATCCGGCATTTACGAAATTATTGATTTGGTTGTTCCTTATGCGATTGGGCAGATTTTAAACATTTTGTCTGGTCAACCTTTGGATAAACCACTACAAGGAGCGATCGCAGGTTTTTCAGAAGTCACTAATTATCCAGTAAATAAACCTCTATCTTTAGGTATATTACTGGGATTAATATTCATCGTCACCGTAGTTAAAGCGCCCACACAACCTTGGGTTACTAGTTGGTTTCATTGGGATATCGCCTTAAGGGCGCGTCGAGATAAAAACCAAACAGCTATCGAAAAAATTCTCACTCTCCCACTAGAATTTTATGACGAAAATAATCCCGGACGCATTGCCGGACGAGTAGCAAGAGGTATTTCTAACCATACTTGGACATATCCCGAAGTTGCCGGTCAGTTGATTCCCAAACTGGTGCGTGTACTGGCAATTTTTGTGTTTATCTTATTGATTGAATGGCGAATTGCGGTTTTATTTCTAATTTCTTTTGTAGTTATCCTCAGCTTAAGTTTTAAAACTTTGAAGCGGCTGATTTGGCACGAAAGTCGCCTAGATAAATACATGGAAGACACCGAAAGTCGTACTTCTGAATTGATCACCAATATTAAAACGGTGAAAGCATTTGCGACAGAATCTAAAGAACTGAAACGGCAACAGCAACGCTTAGAACGTGAGCTAACAGTGGTTGATTATCGCATCCACAAAGGTTATGTCAAATTGTTGACTTGGCAAAAAACTTTAATTCAGTTTTGTGTGTTTGCAATCTTGGGTTTAACGTTAGCTGCAACAGTCAATGGGAGAATTTCTCTCGGTCATTTTGTCATGACCTTAACTCTTTCGAGCATGGCTTATGCTGAGTTGGAACCTATTAGCACCTTGGCAGAAGTTTTTGCCCGTCGTTATTCTTCGATGCTGCGGTTTCACGAATTTTTGCAAGAGCCAATTAAAGATGATTCGGTAGGACTTTTAGAAGATATAAACCAGACAGAACCGTATAAATTCACTGGCAAAGTTGAATTATCTCATGTCAATTTTGGTTATGATGACAGCCGTCCGGTTTTGCAAGATATCAACTTGTTGATTGAGCCATACCAAACAGTGGCTTTAGTTGGGCGTTCTGGTTCTGGTAAATCTACCTTAGTAAAACTGCTGTTGCGATATTTTGAACCTCAACAAGGTCAAATTTTGATAGATGGTCAAGATATTCGCACTTTAGATGTAGGTAAGTATAGACGGAGGCTAGCGATCGTTCATCAAGAAGTAGACGTTTTCAACGGTACTATCTTAGACAACCTTACTTATGGCAGACCAAATGCTACTTTTGAACAGGTTCAGGAAGCCTGTAGAATTGCCAGAGTTGATGAAGTAGTACAGCACCTCCCCCAAGGTTATTACACCGTTGTTGGGGAGCGTGGTGTGAGGTTATCTGGAGGACAAAGACAGCGTTTGGGAATTGCCAGGGCGTTGCTAGTAGAACCAGATGTGCTGATTTTTGACGAAGCTACTTCTAGCCTAGATTATGAGTCTGAGCGTTCAATTCAGCTAGCGATGCAATCAATCCAAGGAACCTGTACCACAATCGTAATTGCTCACCGTCTGAGTACAGTCCGGGAAGCCGATAAAATTGTGGTTCTAGATCAAGGCAAGATTGTAGAAGTGGGTAGCCACGATGAACTTTTGCGTCATGAAGGCATTTATCGCCGCTTACACTCTTTGCAAGAAACAGGAGAACTCCTGAATTAGGTATGAGGAACTGGGTTTACAGATGCAAACCCGGTTCTAATCACAAAGATTTTCTTAAAGGCTTGAAGTTTTTAAAAGATGATGCTACTATTGTCAATCGTAGGACATCAAGGGTCGGTGTCCGAGTGGTTAATGGAGACGGACTGTAAATCCGTTGGTTTACGCCTACGCTGGTT
>JBBSOP010000532.1:0-3669 GCA_038259655.1 Chroococcales cyanobacterium | reverse complement strand
GAATACCTTTCAATAATGCTTCTAAAGCCGCAGAGGGAATCGGCTCTATCACTTCTACTTGATGAACTTCTCCATCTTCTTTAACGAAGCAGGTTGCCAAGCCTATAACGATATAATCATCAGCTGCTAAATCGGGAGCGTTTTGATAAGAAGTTGCTGTTGTCATAAGAAAAATTTATCAGAACTTAAATATTTTACCAAGTTGTCGCTCTCTCTACATGATTAGTCTTGGAGACGGAGATTAACTGTTTCTGGAATTTAACTTGGGGATGACGTATCTATGATCAGATTGGAACATGAATTGTTGGTGTATGGTGAAATTTTCTGTTTGTTACAGTGTTTTAAAGCAATTCCAGTAATTATAGGCACATCAAAAAGTAACATACGGTTAAATCACCATGATTACGGCAAACTTTAATTTGATTAGAAAGAGCTAGTAGCTCAGGTAGGAAACATGAATAGTCACTCATTTTTAGCTTCTGGTAATCAACCAAATAATTGTTATCAATTTGTTGTAAATACTACATCAGAAGCCCAAAAGCATGGGACTAACGATCTCGGGGAATCTACTTTAAAAGATAGTTACTTACGCTCTGGCGCTTTAAAGTTAGCTCAACAAGGAAATTATACTCAAGCGATCGCATTGTTAAGCCAATTAATTCAGCAACATCCGCAAAACGCCATTGATTACAACAATCGAGGCTTGATTTATTTTCAAAGTGGCGAAGTACAAAAAGCATGGTGCGACTATAACACCGCTTTACAACTTAATCCTGATTTAGCTAGTGCTTATAATAACCGCGCTAATTATTATGCAGCCCGTGGAGAATTAACAACTGCACTTACCGACTATGATCAAGCCATCGACTTAAATCCCAGCTATGTGAGAGCGTGGATTAACCGAGGTATCACTTTGCGTGACTTGGGACAATACGAAGAAGCAATTGATAATTTTGAGGTAACATTGCTTTTTGGTCAACTCAAAGGTCATATTTGGGCTGAACGCGGCAGAACTTATCATCTTTGGGGTGATTGGAATTGTGCGATCGCTGATTACCGTCGTGCCTTAACTCAACTACCTACGCACAACAAAAAGGATGTTCTTGGTTATCGTTTACGTTTACAACTCGAAAACTGGTTAGATGAACTATTGTTACCTCAACGTTCTGATTGGTAAACATCAACCCGGAGAGCAAGTCAAAGTGCTTGAATAAGTACCAGTAACTGACCAAAAATTTGACTAATGAGAACTTTGGCTGCGACAATTTTACTAACTTCTTCTTGGTTGATATCTGGAGTCATAGTTTCTCAACCAATCAGTGCTACTTTAGCTGTAGCAAACGATACGATAACATCTTCTGGGTCAATTTCTCAGTCAAGTAATTCTAAGCCTATTACTGTCAGTAAAGCTGAATTTGGAGTATTGAGAATTGACTCCAATGGTAAAAGTAACTTTACTCCTACTAACAGAATGTTACTGAGTCAAGGTGGTAAATATGGCTGGCGTATTCAATTAAAAGACTATAACGGTGAGGTGACATGGCGAGAAGTTCTGCGATTACCAAAACGTCCAGAAACTTGGGCTACAGATGATGGGGAAAATTTCTCAGTCTCATCAGATGGGAGCGAATCTGTAACGAGGCGTACACAGATGGCTTCAGAAGGTGTAATTGAAAATTTTTGGACGATCACCCCTGGCGATCCAGGTGGTAAATATAAAATACAAGTTTACATTGAGCAGCGTCTGATTGCTTCTTTTGAGTTTGAAGTTATTTCTCTAAGAAAATAACAATTTAATATCCTGGTTTGAATGCTAAAAATTGAGGATTTTTCTCATGTTTGGGAGAAATTCTTTTTTAGACGAAGTTACAAACGGCGATGGTAAAGATGGAGGTGTTGACGGCGTTGCTGTCAAAAGAAGCGGAAGTGGATGAAGTTTCACTTCTACAGGACTTACGCACAAGTAACAGAAAATTCAACCGCAGAGGACGCAGAGAACACGGATAAATAGGAGTTTCAGAGAGTTATTGCGTAAGTCCTACTAGAATGAAAATACCCAATCACAATAAAAGTAGTAATAGTAGTGGGTGAATAGTAATGAGTCCAGAACAAGAGTTATTAACCAAGTGGCGTTCCCTTCCACAAGACAAACAGGAGGAAGTTTTAGATTTTGTTGAATTTCTTCGCTTGAAAACCTCTGTCAATAAAACTCCCTTGGGAGAAAGGTTACGCCAAATACGCTCTCAGATTGTTGCTTCTGGTGAATCTTTATTAAGTCGAGATGAAATAGAAAAAGAAATTGCTAGTCGTCGCGGGGGATTCCAGGAAACTGACGCATGAAGGTAACTTTTATTGATTCTGGAGTGTTAGTAACTGCGGCGCGTGGTGTGGGAGAAGATTCAGAGAAAGCTTTGGAAATTTTAGCAGATTCAAGCCGTGAATTTGCTTCGAGCGAATTTATCAAAATGGAGGTAATACCTAAAGCAATTTACAATCGAAAAACAGCAGAAGCTGAATTTTACGAATCATTCTTTAGTGCTGTCACTTACTGGTCTAATGATATAGAAAAAGTAATACAAGACGCTTATAATATTGGTTGTCAGTATGGTTTAGCAGCTATGGATGCGCTTCATGTAGCTGCGGCGTTATCAGTTGGTGCAGAGGAATTTGTGACAACTGAGAAAAAAACAAAGCCTATGTTTAGGGTGTCTAGTATCAAAGTAATTTCTATTTTTGATTACTAATAATAGCGCAAAATTTGACGATCGCCTCTCAACTCACCCACTTAGCGGTAGGCTAAGAAATGTCAAATACAATGGCATCTCAAATGGTTATTATTGCTAAGTTTCGACAAGTTGCGATCGCTCTTTTTTCTTTAAGTGTTGTTCTTGGTAGCCAAGTTGCATCAGCCGCCTTGACTTTACCCCTACGCAGTAAAAAAGCGATGGTGGTTTCAGCAAATCCCTTGGCAAGTGATGCAGGAATTTGGATGTTACGCAAAGGTGGTAATGCAGTAGATGCAGCTGTCGCCACAACCTTTGCAATTTCTGTAGTTGAGCCTTTTTCAGCAGGTATTGGTGGCGGTGGATTTTTATTGATGCATTCTGGGAAAACTGGAGAAATCAAAGCGCTAGATTTTCGAGAACGTGCGCCGCTGAAAGCTACCAAAGATATGTACTTAGATGCCCAAGGTAAGGTGCGTCCCAATGCAAGTTTAAATGGTTATTTGGCAGTGGCGACACCGGGAACGGTGGCAGGAATGTATGAAGTTCATCGTCGCTATGGTAAGTTACCTTGGCAAGAAGTCGTGAAACCTGCGATCGCTTTAGCTAAATACGGTTTTATTATCAGTCCTGAGGTAACTTGGCGATCGCTTCCGCAGTACGAAAACCGTAAACAAGAACTTCTCAACAATCCGGCGGCAAAGGCCATTTTTACTCGTAATGGTGAACTTTATCAACCAGGGGAAAGACTCATACAGCGTGATTTGGCAACAACTCTAGAAGCAATTGCTCAAAATCCCCAAAGTTTTTACACCGGCAAAATTGCTCAAGCGATCGCCGCTGATATGGCCAAAAATAATGGTTTAATTACCCTTGCAGACTTAAAAGCTTATAAATCAATTTGGCGTACTCCGGTATGTGGTAATTTTCACCAAGCTAAAATTTG
>JBBSOP010000531.1:0-3677 GCA_038259655.1 Chroococcales cyanobacterium | reverse complement strand
CGGAGAGGGGTTGGGGAGAGGTTCATCGAACTCACGTTCACTTACGTTGGAACTCACGCATTCACCGCAGCAGGTCAACAAAGCTATGCCTAAAGAGCTTTAACACACACGACGCGTAGCTTGTTTCTATTTAACGCAATAATATGGCAAAAAATATATAGATTAGAGCATTTTGAGAGTATAAATTTCAGGAACAGTAATGTTTTTACTTCCTGCCCACTGAGCGTAGTCGAAGTGCAATATCAACTAACTTGCGCTTTCTTTAAGTTGTAACCAGCGTATGGCAACGGACAAATACTGCTATCGGAAGTATGTGCGGAGTCTAAACATCTGGTTTATGCAGCAAAAGACTGTCCGTCGCTACTGTTGAAGGTTGGTGTTAAACTCACCATCTGCTGGATTCTAGGTCGTGGTTTACCTGGGATAAGGATTTCAAAGAACAAAATCACGAGCAATTTACTAACTGTTAAATTGTTAGTCTTCTTTTCTACCAAAAACCATCTGTAAAATCATGGGAATACCGCCGCTTTGGTGATATCTATCTGCCCAAGCTCGGATAATTTCATCCAATTCTTCCATAGCCCTATCCCATTTTTCAGGCGGTATATCTAACTCTTCTACGCCTCGCATGGTATTTGACCGTTTTTCTGCCCAATCTTTCATCATCCGGAAATACCGAGCAGTATCTTCGACCATAATGTAGGTACGTTCTTGATCGTCTGCTGGGGCATAAAAAGGACGAGTTAGAGCGTAAAAAGGCATTCCCCAAGGAGAGTCAATTCGCGTGACTGTACCTGAATATAGAAGACGGCGTTTGATATGCTCTGCTAAAGCTTCACTCAAGGGCATTTGATGCTCTGGTGGCAAAACTTCTTGCGATCGCTTGTGCAGAAATTCAATTAATTCTAAAAACTCAAAGGAACTAACTAACTGAGCGTCGGGCAAATTGCTCGGTAATTTTTGCTCAATTTGTTTCTTTTCTTCACCAGTCAAACTTGTGCCAGGAACACGCGATCGCCCCGGCTGCCAAGGATGTTTTTCCATCCAAACATAAGGCAATTGAATCAGATAGCGAGGTTCTTGAGAACCTAACATTTTTAATAATTTGCCTTCTGTCAGTGCCTGTCTGACTTCCTCAACGATAATTTTGACTCGCTTTGGTTCTAGGTGGTGCAAATGCCCCGTCATCCGCAGGTTTTGTCCCTGCTCTAGATAGGTCATGTAAATTGCACACTTAGCTGCCGTTGCGGCTGCATCTAAGAATGCCCCATGCCTATGCCCACTTGTCCGCATGGCACTAAAAGCCAGATAAAGCATAATCTGATCCATTGCACTGGGGCTAAGTTGTTTGATCAGATCTATGTCGTTACTCATATTACAGATAGTTGAATAGCAAGTTTACACGATTATTAATCACACGAAAATACGTAGTATACACCCGAATGGAGACAGTTTTTGCACTCCAGACAGATCATTATGTTTTAACTATGAAATAGTTGTTACTCAGAACCGTTCACCTCCGTATTTTATGGCGTGTAGCCAGAAGCAGTATAGCTCTAAAGTTGCCTTGCATCTGACTAAGAAATCACAAAATGATTTTCTACTTTCCCCACGGGTAGCCTTGCAAATTACCAGCAAACTTTTTGCTTCTTATTAGTAAATTACATAGACTTCCTGTGATATCCGGGTTTTCCTCAGCCTTTATAAGCAACAATTGGAAAAATATTGTGGCTACGTACTTGTATCAAGGATATTTCCCTGGAAAAATCAGGAGGTGAGTCTTATAGGAAGCATTTCTCTTTAAGGATGATGAATATCTTTTCTATCAAGCTCTAGAGAATTTCGATTTTACACACTTCCCAAAGATATTTGAGAACTATAAAAGACGAAGTTACCTGCTGATCAAAGTCACACTACTAAGCCGAGTAATGGCTTGAAATCATTATACTGCTTACATCTGAAGGTGATTTCTGGGCAGTATAATGCAGTGGATTGGAGAGACAATCAGAGGTTGTAAATAAAGCAGATAATTCCAATTTCAGAATACCTTTTATCTTTTAATAGGTTTTATAGTATGATATTCGATTTTGGCGTTTTTTTTATCAATTTTGCATAAAGTCATGGATTTTTAAGCTTTTTTTGCCCAGCATTTGAATACTTTATACACAATTAAATATTAAGGTTTGCTGATATTTAACAGATCCCAGGAAGTAAAAAGCAAATCATTCTTTAGCATCAGCAAGATGAATTAAGAAAGCTATTGAAAAAATAGAGAGAAAAGACTAATTTTAATTCTGTATTGTGAATAACATTTTATAGAAATATATTTGATTTTTGGAAAAATTGAGTACAACTAGTCCCCCTGCGCGCCAGTCAAAAGACTTGTATTATTAGCTTTTTTACTATTACATTTTTAGTTGAAAGTATAACCTTAAAAGATAAGGTTATACTTTTGTGCTTATTTCTATGGATCATTCAACGTTCGGGACTAGGTGATTTGACCTGATTTCGCATTTTTTCAAAGCTGAAAGCTGCGGCTCCAAAAGTTACGAACAACACTCCCAAAATTTGCACGAGTTCTAAGGTTTCCTGAATCATCAAGCCCGCAAAGATGACGGTTAAAATTGGGACACCTGTACCGATAATTGCCGCTCGTGATGCACCTAGTTTGCCAATGCCAATGTGATTGAATACATAACCGAAGAGAGTCAGTACTCCCAAAATAAAGGCACTTAAAACAATTTCTAGCAATTTAGATGGGTCAACTACAAGACTCCAATCACTTGGTAAAGGTAGCATCAAAAAGATGAAGCTTAACGCCAGCATGGTGGCGAAGTTAATTAAAGTAAAAGATACAGGATGTAATTTAGCAGCACACATCCGCGTCAGAATTATGTAGCAAGCAAAAGCTACCCCTGCAAAAATAGCGGTGATACTTCCCAAGGAAATATCAGCGATACCCATGCTTGTAGCACCTCCTAAAATCAGCAATTCACCGCAGAAAATAGAGCCGATGGCCGCAGCGCGAAACATCCCAGGGCGATCGCGGAATAACAACCAAGACAGAACTGCACTCACAAGTGGATAGACAAAGAAAAGAGCGATCGCCATTCCCGCTGCAACTTGACCCAGAGCAAAGTAGATTAGTACTTGGGATAAAAACAAAAAGCACCCACTGGCGATCGCTAACTGCAAAGTCCTCTGATTTCTACCACTACCAGAACCAGAATTACCACGAGTTGGTTGCACCAAATTTTGCAAGTCTTGCCACACTTGGGGATACATCATGGGTGCTAGAAGTACCATCAGTGGTACAACCACCAGCAACCGGAGCGTTAAAATCAACATAATATTGCCTAAAGTCGGCGATATTAAACGTTCCTCTAAAACACCAGGAATTTCATAACCCTTGTGAAACATGTCTTTGATAGCGACGTTGTAAAGCGATGACACTACCGTTGACAACACAACTAACAAAAAACCGATTTGGATTTGTGACAATCCTGAGGAGCTACGCGACTTTGATGATGAAGGCGTTGCTTTTTGGTTAGGCGCTGGTGCTGGAGGAGGTAGGGGTGGAGAGTTAGTTTTGCTGAGGACAGAAATCGGTTCTGTATTGTTTTTCTTAGATGGTAGAGATTTAGTCTCTTTTTCAGATAAATCTTTGGAAGTCAAGG
>JBBSOP010000530.1:0-3678 GCA_038259655.1 Chroococcales cyanobacterium | reverse complement strand
ATAGCCCAGCTTCCTTACCTAAACGCAGTTTGTCAAGAAATCCTGCGGATGTATCCAGTCATTCCAGTACTTTTTCCACGCATTACCAAATCATCTATAAACATCGCAGGATACCAATTTGCTCCCGACACAACCTTAATGCCAAGTATCTACCTCCTACATTATCGGGAAGACTTGTATCCTAATCCTCAACAATTTAATCCCGAACGTTTTCTAGGACGAATGTATGCACCTTGGGAATTTATTCCTTTTGGTGGTGGAAGTCGGCGATGTTTAGGATACGCCCTAGCTTTGTTAGAAATGAAGCTAGTCATAGCGACAATTTTATCTAATTATCAACTTGCATTGGTGGAAGATAAACCTCTTAAACTGCAAAGACGGGGATTTACTCTTGCTCCTAATGGCAAAGTCCGAATGATGATGACAGGAAAACACTGAACTATTCCGACCAGTTTTTAGAGGCTTAAGTTTTTAGAGGCTGATCTACTTCAAACGGCGGTGGAAAAGTCATACTGCAAAATACGCCACACCCTAATATTTATTCTAAATTGAATCATCAGTAGTAGATTTCAGGAATAGACAACATATCAGATGTAGAAGATGTTAGATCTCACTTGAAATGAAAAGATATCAAGAGGGGCTAATGATTAGTCGAGTCGTAAGCTTGATTTTTATAGATTCTTTTGCTCTAGCAATTAACATCACGCTAGGTACTGTACTTCAAAGTAAAATATGCAATTATTCATGGGAAGGTGAATGTCAATTAGAAAATCCAAACTCTACTGAATCCATCTCAACTGAAATGTTAGAGGAACAGGGGGATACAACAGTGTAATGGATTTCTACACTGCTTACTGTGCCAACTGAAAATTGTGAAGTAAGTGCATTTTTTTTCAAGCTCTGATATTCCAAAAGTTTTAAGTGAGATGATGGATTTCAATCAATATGATTACTTTTTAGTACTCGATTTGGAAGCAACTTGTTGTGATAAAGGAAGCATCAAACGAAATGAAACGGAAATTATTGAGATTGGAGCCGTCATGGTTGAGGCACAAACTTTAACAATTATTGGTGAATTCCAAACGTTTATCAAACCTGTTCGTTATCCTATACTCACTGAGTTTTGTAATTTATTGACCTCTATTACTCAGATGCAGGTTGATCAGGCTCCTGGATATTCCGAAGCGATCGCTACGCTCAAACAATGGTTGTCTAAATATCCAAATGCTGTATTTGGCTCATGGGGAGATTATGATCGTAACCAGTTTAAACAAGATAGCAAATTTCACAATCTTCCCTTCCCTATCGCTTATCCTCATGTAAATCTCAAACAAATGTTTAGCTATAGCCAAGACTTACCCAAACGTTACGGTATGGCAGAAGCGTTGCAATTAGCAAATATAGAACTGGAAGGAACACATCATCGAGGTATTGACGATGCGAAAAATATAGCCAAGTTGTTACCTTGGATTTTGAACCGACAAAAATTGTAGTGCCACAAGAATATAACAGCAGGCAGAACTTGCCCATGAGGTTATCACCCAATGCACTCGATCCAATCGCACACCACCGACTTACACCCACCCTCAAAGTTAACCCAAACCTGCCATTGTCCCAGATATCCGTTCCATATTGGCTCACCATCAGCTACGCCAACAGCCTCACCCACTTTGGAAATAAGCTTAATGTAGAATCGATCGGTGCTGCCCAACCCCTGCTGCAATCTCAGCTTCAGCCCCTTCCAGCCTTGGACAGATTCATCTAAATATTTGGGAAAGATTGTGTGTCAAACTTCCTACTCTGGTTGATTGGCTGCTAACCAGTTAAACAAATCCTCAATAGCTGTAAAGTCTAATAATGCTTCACCAAGTTCCTCCAATTGGTTTAAGGGTAAATTTTGAACACGTACCCGGACATCTTCTGGTAAATCCCCAACCCGTTTTTGTAGTTGTCGTAGCACAAGACTTTGCTCACCTTCTTGTTTACCTTCCTCTCTTCCTCGCTCGTAACCAATGCGCTCCCCTGTGGTAATGTAGCTCATAGTACGCTCCTGCTCAAATTGCGTAAACTCTTGCCAAAACTCGACTTCTAATGCTTTTGGTAAAATCATAACCCAGTCTATAAAACGATAAAGGTTACGAATATCTTTTTCTTGCAAACCTTGCTCATACAATCGACGAATTAAGCTGAATTTCCAGGTTTTGCGTTCTTGAGGTTTTTTAGTGGTTTGTTGTGTCTTTAAATGTGCCATTACCACCGTTGCAAAAGGATTATCACTAATTTCTAATTCTGCCCAACGGGTTTGGTAATCTTGCAGCTTGACTATTCCAAATTCAAAGTTAAGCCTTGTATCAGGGTAATTATAACTATATTGATTGGGTCGCCATGTCGGGTCTGTATCACATAAAATAGCGAGACTAATGGCTGGTTTAGCGAAACGGTCAAAAATCCGTAGATTGTATGAAAACATTCTCTGTGCAAAAATGTCTTCTGATTTTGCCTGTATTTCTACATGGATTAATAGCCAAATTTCTTCTCCTTGATGTTGCCAAACTTTAACTAATTTATCTGCATATCTTCTCCCTTGTTCTGCATCACGGGCGATTTGTTGAAATTCTTTATCAAGGAATTGGTGGGGAAGTTCCCAATTAATTAATGCGGCTGTTTGTGGAAAGAAAAATTGCATTGCTTGAGGAAAGTATGCTTCTAAAATTTCTTTCCAAGGGCTGTCTTGGTCTGCTCTTTCGCGTTTTCCGGTCATAACTTGATTGAGCAGAAATTAAACTGTTGCTGAATCATGAGTGTTAAAAAATTTACTTACTTTTAAGTACGATTAGGAAAAGATATTTCCAGTACAACACACCCGATATCACTTTTAAATGGCCCATGAATCTCACCGGGTGGTCTACTAGCATAATGTCCGCTCTCTAACCACATATCAAAAGCTTGGTCATAAAGACGACCATTAACTACAAAAATCTCTTCAGAATAAGGATGACTTTTCGCACCAAAAAAAGTGGTATCTGCACCAGGGTAAAATCGAGTTAAACGAGTGTATTCGCCAGTTTCTTCATCTATGCTGAGGGCTGAGGGTCAGTTCTTCGGCAACTTGTTCCAATCCTTTGATCGGTTGCCATTTTTTTTGGTTTTCTGCAATTAATTGATTCCAGTAAGTTTTATTAGATTTTGTCATACTGCTTTGTATTATTTGTTGTAATTATACTTGAGCTATTGTTAGAAGCTTGGCAACTCAACAGACGATAAATCAACTCTTCTTCCCTCCACCGACCCAATCATAGCAAGGGTTTCAATTTTTCTTTATGACATTCTCCTCTAAAAGGTTAAAACTATATGCCTATAAATATACGAGTTCTTCAAAAAAAAATTCGTACTGAGCTTAAAACTAAAGATCTACTATCACTCATTGATCGGGCAGTGGAGCTGATACCACAAGAGCATTTGTCTGAGTTGATCGAAAATTTCTTCGACCCTGATTCTTTGAGCCTAGTTGATGAAGCTTCCGAGCAGGTATTACTTAATGAAGTTCGCATCTTTTTTAAGGAAAGTATGTCTGGCGTTTACTACGAGGATTTTCAAGTTAATTCACACAATTTTATGGATCTTTCTCTTGGCACTATTAATTTTATTGCCGAATTTCAACGCTTGATGCAACGTTGT
>JBBSOP010000529.1:0-3680 GCA_038259655.1 Chroococcales cyanobacterium | reverse complement strand
CGCTTTTCCAGAAGTCGTAGCAACTTAATTTGCTCATAGCGACAGCGGACTTGGTAAATATATATTTTCCAGTCACAGCTAGTGAGGCAAGACAAACACGGATAACTGCCAAAAGCAACGTGTTCTAGGGTGTTGAGGAGTGGAGTGGACAAGTAAGCACAGCAATTTTTACGTTTTGCTAACAGGTGTGAACTTGTCTAAATCAGAGAAGCAGGTTAATCTTGCCTAAGTATCTCTGATGAATGTGATCTTGATCCATAGTTTGATGTGATCTAAATCATTGACTAGTATCCGACTGAAAAAATCGAGACTCAGTTAAGCGCTAGTGATCATAGGAGGTCGTCTTTGAAACGAGCATTGAAAAAAAGAGTGAAGGCTGTGCTGAAAAATACCCCCAGCAGTGATAGTGCCCCGTTAGAACAGCTAAATACAGTTAATCCGATGGTTAACCGTCGAGTACGGACAAGAGCCGCCATGATTGGCTTAGCAATCTCAATGGGCGCAACTAGCCTTTTGGTAACTCGGCAAAGTGATCAAGCCCAAGCAGCAGAGCCTGTAGGCAGCCAAAAGGCTGCCTCAACTATTCCAGTTGCTTCTAACACTGAAATGAAATTTGCTTCCACAAAGCTGAAGACTCAAATAATCTCATCAGCTAGCGTGCCAGAAAACCCTGTCATCGTGGAACCAACAGCAATTTCACAATTACCTGGGCTTGAAGCTAAATGGCAAGTTGCAGCAGGCGGAATGTCTGTATCAGGCACTGTTTCCCAAACAACGGCTGATAAAACTGGTATTCCCCAACAATCTCAATTGTTGAAAGAAATCCAAACAGCCAAAAAGCTACAACAGACAACACAACAATTGTCTAGTGTTGATGGTGTTGCTGGCGGACAAGATTCATTCCTGAAAACCCAGGCACAACAAAGTACAGTCGTTAGTACTGAAGTTAATGCTCAACTCAAAGCACAACAAGAGTTTGCACTAAATCGTTTACAAGAAAAATCGAACCGTTTAAGAAAAAGTCTGGCGGAGTTAGGGTCTGGGGAGTCCAAAAACTCATCAAAAGCTAAAACTGAGTTAGCACAGGCAACGACTGAAGTAGATCAATTACCGCCCATAAGTGCTAGCAATACGGTAATAGAACAGTCACCAACTCTGAGCGATAACAGCAAAGCTGACCTTTTATCGAGGTTGAAACAGACAAACGAAACTAGTGAGCCGACGCAGCAAGTAGCAACAGCGCCAGCCCCAACAAAAGCTGTTGTGTCATCGGCCACTAAATCTTATGAAGTTAAACCTGGAGATACGCTAGCAGCGATCGCTAGCAGATACAATACTTCGGTTGCAGAATTAGTCAAGGCAAATCATCTCAGCAATCCCAATCAACTGAAAATCAGCCAAAGACTGATTATTCCTGCTGGTCAAGTGGAAGCTAGGGCTATCAAGATACCAGTTGTAGCTAACAATAACAGCAGCTCTCAGGTATCAATAGTTGCTGATAACAGCAGTGTTAATATCCCTATACCAGCACCTGCAAACAATCAGGTAGAGGCAAATACTGCGATCGTACCCAAGCCAACCCCTGCAAATGTCGATACTGACGGCGTGGGTGGTGATACTCCAGTGCCAAAAGCTTTTGCTGAAATGCAACTGTCTAAAAAACCAGGACAGAAGGTAGCAAGAGCCAGAAATGAACGTCTCCAAAGCCTACAAGCGGAGATCCAGAGATTACAGGAAAAATACCGCGCCCAACAATCTGGGAATGTAGCTGCCAGCACAACTACTGATACTGAAAGCAATAGTGCTGCTGTGCCGATTCCAGTTCCGGTTGCTGTTCCCAATAACTTTGCGGTATCAACATCCGCTTCAGGACGTAAAGATTTGGCAGTGCCAATTTCCGTTCCTAGCCCGATGGCATCGACGAGCTATAATAATCAACCGATTAAGCCAGAATTTCGTGCTACTCTTTCCACTGACGAGCCAGTAAATCCAGAGTTCTTGCCCAATTCAACACCTGGTCAGTTGACTCCTTATGCTAAAAAATCAGCCACGAGAATAGCAACGCCTCCCGCTGGAGTCAATGCTTCTGATTCTTTGGGAAGGGCGCGAGGAACCACTGTGTCTCCAAATTACCCCCTCCCGCCATTAGCAGCAGTAGACCAGTACTTACCCAAGCCAATTGACGAGACTATACCCCCTCCTTCATCGTCTTCCGTCGCCTATGTTTGGCCGGCAAAGGGTGTACTGACCTCCGGCTATGGTTGGCGCTGGGGCAGAATGCACAAGGGAATTGACGTTGCTAACGCCACAGGCACACCAGTTTATGCATCAGCAGACGGTGTAATAGAAAAAGCTGGCTGGAACAAGGGAGGCTATGGCAACCTTGTGGATATTCGCCATCCAGATGGCAGTATCACTCGCTATGGTCATAACAGCAAAATTTTGGTCAGAGCAGGTCAGCAAGTTAGTCAAGGAGAAACAATTGCTTTAATGGGTAGTACTGGTTTTAGTACAGGCCCACACAGCCACTTTGAGATCCATCCATCAGGTAAGGGAGCAGTGAATCCCATCGCCTTCCTACCAAACCAGAACCGCATGTAGGGTCTGCTTGTCTACAACTAAAGAGTTGTCTTATTTAAGAGGGAGTTTAATCAACTTCCTCTTTTATTTTTTTTATAGATACTCTGCCTTAATTTAACGTGAGTTCAATGGTTGGAAAAAATCCATAATTTTTGATTTTATTTTCCGGGTATTTTATGAATATAAGGAAAATATGAGTAGGGTTAAGAAAACTTTAAATATTTCCAAATTAATACTGCTTTTAAAAAATGCATAGTTATTACTAATCTTACTCAGTTTATGTATATACATGGTTTTGAAAAATTAGTTTATCATTTGTTTTTATAGTAAGAGTATTGATAACAATAAACTGTAAATTTATCAAAAAAAACAAATTTAGTTTATTAGGTTCAGTTTCAAATTTTTTGTAGTTAATTGAAAGCATGTATGAATAAAATTTACCTTCAACTGAAGTTAATAGATACTGGTTAAAAATTAGTAAAGCTCCCAGAATTACAATATTAATAGTCTAATTTTCATCATAAACATCAGTAATTGATGAATATCATGATGTTAATTCAGCTTGTTTAGAAACCCTTTTTATAGAAAAACCGCTGAAAAATGATACTTAAAATAGTAGTTATAAAAAATCAAAATAATTTGTTTTTTAAAGTCTAATGAAATAGACAAAACTCAATTAATTAAACTATCACTATTTTTTACATTCGTAAGTATTTGCCAAAAAATAATTATAAAAATTACAAATATAACCTAGGCTAAATCATGCATCCTTCTTCGTTGTTAAGAGTTCAGGGAGATTTGAATAAACATACTACTAACCAACAATCTCTCACTCCAGAAGCAGCTATCATCAAAGTTTTACAGATAGTTGTAGGGGATATAAGCTTAGTATCAGACTTTAGCAAATTTTGGGCGGTTCAAGAGTTTCAATTAGGTGACGAACTGACTAACTACGTTATAGATAAGAAAACTCTCATTAGACCTATCTTTAAAATAAATTTTGTGGGAAAATAAACAGAAAAATGTAACCATGTATATCAATAATGACAAGTCCCTTAGAAAGAATAGAACTATACCCCCAGGAATCAAAAAGATTAATT
>JBBSOP010000528.1:0-3681 GCA_038259655.1 Chroococcales cyanobacterium | reverse complement strand
TTTGATGGTGTTCCTTTGACGAAGCGGCTAACTCAAGCTCGCTGCTCTATTACTCCGCCACCTCTGCCAATGGTTGTTTAACTTCATTCTTCCTCTTTTTAAAAGAGCCGCACCCAAATCAATTATGGAAACTTTCGTTCTCGTACTTCTGCGGCATAATCTTGTACGGCTTTGGTGATTGTTTCTCGTAGATTCGTATAAACTTTAGCAAAAGGTGGCTGTTTTTCTGTTAAACCAAGTACATCAGAGGTAACTAATACTTGCCCATCACAATAGTTTCCTGCACCAATGCCAATTGTAGGAATGCTGAGTTTTTGTGTAATCTGCATTGCCAAATTTGCGGGTATATGCTCTAAGACGATCGCAAATACACCCGCTTGTTCAAGGGCGATCGCTTCTTGTAAAATCTTCTCTCCAGCTTCTTCAGTTTTACCTTGTTGTCGCAAACCGAGTTGATGCACAGATTGCGGTGTCAAACCTACATGACCCATAACCGGAATCCCCGCTTGCACCAACCGCGTCACAATTTCTACCATCGCTGGATAGCCACCTTCCAACTTCACCGCTTGAGCGCCCGTTTCTTTTAGCACCCTTCCAGCTGAGTGCATCGCTTGTTGCAGACTTTCTTGATAAGTTAAAAATGGCAAATCTACAACCACTAAAGCGTGTTTCACGCCACGGCGCACAGCTTTAGCATAAAGCAGCATTTCTTCTAAAGTGATTGGCAGCGTTGTTTCATACCCAAGTACTGCTGCCATCGAGTCTCCAACTAGGATTAAGTCTACACCAGTTGCGTCGAGAATTTGGGCGATCGCATAATCCCAGGCTGTCAATGCTACGATTGAACGCCCTTGTTGTTTCCATTGAAGTAATTGCTGGGTAGTAATTGCCATGCCAATTTTTAGATTTGGGAAGGTAAGTAGTTGAACAAAATTAAATTCATTGGTGGAGAAAGGGAACAGGGAATAGAAAAACAATGTGTATGAATTTTGCTTAGGTACTTACTAGTCCCTAGTCCCTAGTCCCTCACTTCACAGCGCGACTGAAAGCAAGATGAGGTTTTGCACTGCCCATCTTAGGCATTAACCAAGCCAGACCTTCACTAGTACCAATCCACAATTTATTACCGATGTTAGGTACAAGGGCAAGAACTCGACTAGAAGGAAGTCCAGCAACTTCGTCTAATACAGCTCCTGTATTTGGATTTAATCGTAACAAACCATTGTGAGTTCCAACCCAAACACTACCATCTTGGGCAAAATGGACTGCTGTTACATTCCGACCTCGTAAACGAGTTACAGACCGCAGCACTGCACCAGTTTTTGGGTTAATTACTAATAAATTATTCGGCATTCCAGCCCAAATTAATCCTTCTGGACTAATAGCTAAAGCTTGTACGGTTGTCCCTGGCAAATCATCGATTCGTTTCATAATCGTAGCCTTCGCAGTATTGACCCGTACTAGTCCGTCAAGAGTACCTACCCATAGTTGACCTTCAACATCCAAAGTTAAAGTATTAGCACTAACACCAGGTAAGTTTTTGACTGTGGTCATAATTAAACCTTGGTCAGGACTAACTAAAGCTAAACCATTATCGGTTCCAGCCCATAAATAACCACGTTTGTCAAGTAGCAGCGACAAAACCCGTTTGGAAGGCAAAAATAAATTTTGTGCTGTAATTTCACTCGTGCGGGGGTCTACTCGCATTAGTCCCTCATAAGTTCCCACCCATAAACGCCCCACTTTGTCTTGAGCTAAAGCACCAATGGCGACATTTGGTAAACTTACACGAGCTAAAATTTTACCCGTATTCGGGTCAATCCGCGCTAGTCCTCGCCAAGAACCTACCCAAAGATTACCTGCAAAATCTCCCAACAAGTTGCTAACACGATAATCTGTGTTGATCTCCCGTTCTTCGATTCCCCTATCATCAGGCAAAGGGTCAACTCGCGGCGGCGGTGCAGCAGCTGGATAAGAAGGGGTTAATTCGGATGGTTTAATATCAGGGGTTTTTGGTGGCGGAACACTACTATCAACTTTTTGGGCAATTGCCGAACTTGCAGTTATTGCAATCCCAATACTCGGCAGACCTATCAACCCCAGCAAAATAGAAGTCATCAATAAACTAGTACGCTGGCGAAATAATTTCACGGTGAATTTCCTTTAAAGACACTATTCATAGCCATTGCCTAAACAGGCTGGCGATTAAATTCAGTGTTCCCCTAGTTGGTTTGTTTATTTGCAATTTTTCTGAAATCTGCGAGTATAAAAAAGGTAGGGGTAAGTGTTGCGTCCCCACTCTGCACAATCTAGTTCTTGCTCATTAGCCAATCTTCCCGACTGATTCGTTATATAATCGCCTCGCTGATTGGTCAGATCCCCGACTTCTTGAAGAAGTCGGGATCTCGCAGCCCCACCAAACTAGTCCCTAGTCCCTTTTCTTAAATTCTGGTTTGTTGATATAAAGTCTGGAGTCTATTGTGGAATGAAATTTTCTCAACTTCCCACCCGCAACATCCTAGTTGAGAAAAGCCAACCATTATTACACTCTTTTTGTAAAGCTATCTTAATAAATTGTTAAAATATTTGCTCAGATAAGAAATTTAAATAAGTAAGTTAAAAACTTTCAAAGAATAACTTATCAAATTATTGATATATTGTGAAATAAGCTACAAATTACGTGGTGTGCAATTTTTGAACTTTCACTTACAACTTTGCTAAATATCTGTCAAGCAAATTCTCTCCTAGCCCGTTTTCCAATTAAAGGAAACATAGTAGGAGTGCGGAGGTGGGAACGTGTGCTATCAAGCCAAATTCCTATAATTACCCCGATATACAGGGCAAATCTCATACTTCCCGCAAAGCGCGGAGTTTTTGCTGAATAGAGAAGGTTTAGTGGGGTAAGAGGAAGAAATAAAAGAGAATTTTTATTCATGGAACAAGGGAAAAGCAGAAGCGCTCAATCATGCACCTCTGGATGAGGAGAATATTTGTAACAAAATGTTCGTTGCCCAAAAGCCGCTACCCTCAACCAAAGCCAACCTCTAACAAAACATTTTTCCTGATCTTCCCTCTGCAAATGGGGGAAAGAGCAGAGGTGAGAAGAAATTGCACAAAACGTGATTTGATAAGTAATACAGAGTGACTTCTTGGAAGGGAATATATGTCTTACGCTCAAACGAAGACCCAGAGCAAATCAGGGTATCAAGCCGGGGTTAAAGATTACAGACTCACTTATTACACACCTGATTACACACCTAAAGATACAGATATTCTGGCAGCATTCCGGATGACTCCTCAGCCTGGAGTTCCCCCCGAAGAAGCAGGTGCTGCTGTAGCGGCTGAATCTTCCACTGGTACTTGGACAACTGTGTGGACAGACTTGCTCACCGACCTAGATCGCTACAAAGGTCGTTGTTACGATTTAGAACCTGTTGCTGGTGAAGATAATCAGTACATTTGTTACGTTGCTTATCCTTTGGACTTGTTCGAGGAAGGCTCCGTTACCAACATGTTGACCTCTATTGTGGGTAACGTGTTTGGTTTTAAAGCGCTGCGGGCATTGCGTCTAGAAGACTTACGGATTCCTGTTGCTTACTTGAAGACCTTCCAAGGGCCTCCTCATGGTATCCAAGTTGAACGTGACAAATTAAACAAATACGGTCGTGGTTTATTAGGTTG
>JBBSOP010000527.1:0-3705 GCA_038259655.1 Chroococcales cyanobacterium | reverse complement strand
GCTGATTTTGCCAGTGGTATTGTGCCTAATGAGATTAAAAATGACGGGCGAGGTACTGAATTTACGTGGATATTTGATGATAATGTTTCAGTCAGAAATCCATTTGGGGTATTTACCAACACTAACCCTATTCGTAATACTGGGATTATTTCTCGTCTTTTATTGTTAGCACCAGCAATCTTTTTATGGTGGATATTATTGTTATATTTATCGCTACCAATGAGTTTAAAAAATATTGCGATCGCTGGTAGTATTTTCTTTGCTTGTTTATTAACTTTAACTTATCTGGCTCGCTTCATGAATGCTGAGTTAGCTTGGACAATGATTTCCCTAGTTTTACTAATCTTGACATGGGGATTGGGGTTAACTCGGAGTGCTTCTTTAGCTGCGATCGTTTGTACCATCGCTGGTGCAGTATTGCCAGTTTTTGGATTATTAGTACCTTTTAGTGGTCTGACTCTCAGCGGCGCAGGTTTGCTTTCTGCTGTTTGGTTAGCGGTGCGTCATTGGTATGGCTGGTATGGTTTACAGCCAGAAGACTTTAAAAAGTGAAAAAGCTTGTAGAGACAGTATTATGAAACTGCCTAACCCTGAACGCGCTATCGTTGAAATAGACAAAATAGCAGGTTACTGTCTCAACCCAGAGCATCCAGAAGGAAAACATAAAGCCCGTGTATTCAAATCTGCCCTATATTTAGATTTAAATGATGCCGAAGAGTTACAAGCCATACTTTTACAAGCAATAGCTAATTATGATGCTATCCCTGGTAAAAGAAATCCATACGGTCAAAAATATATCATCGATTTTCCCTTGATTCGTTCAGATAAACAAGCAATTATTCAAAGCGTTTGGATAGTGAGGAATAATGAAAGCTTTCCCCGCCTAGTTACCTGTTATGTACTCTAAACAATGAGGTAATAGCAATGAAATTATTAAATGTTGTCGCTTTAACCGAAGACTTACCAGAATTAGGATTGCACCGCGGTCAAGTAGGAACAATTGTAGAAGAATATGAACTTGGAGTTTTTGAAGTTGAATTTAGTGATTTAACAGGAAAAGCTTATGCATTAGAAACATTAAATGCTAATCAGCTAATGATTTTATATCATCAGCCAATTGGTGCAAGGACATTAGTGTAAATTATGAATAAAGAATATTGATTCTATTCGAGGAGAAGGATTGTGACTAGTGTAGTAAATGAACTCCTGAAGACTTTCGATCATTTGACAGACTCAGAAAGATTAGAGTTTACATCAGAGATTTTGCAGCGGGTAATTCATTTAGACTTTCCGCCTTTGTCTGATGAAGATTTAATTCTGAATGCTGAAGGACTTTTTTTAGAGTTAGATAAACGAGAATCTGCTCATGAATAGTCCCGTTCGTGGGGAAGTTTGGTTTTTCACGTTTAGGTTTTCTTCTGACGTTCTTGGAGTTTCAGCAACATTTCTGCGTGCATTTCGCGGGTGATTGGGTAAAAATACGTTAAAACTAAGCCACAAATTAAACAAATTGTGGGCAGTGGTCCGACTGCAATACGAATAGCTAGCAATGCTGAATCTGGTTGTATTGGTAGTACACTTTGTCCGGCTACAGCTGATTGAAAACCGGATGCTTGCAAGGCATTACCTACTAGAAATAACCCGAAAGCTAAACCAAACTTTTGCAGTAAAACCATGAAGCCATAAAAAATCCCTTCTCGGCGTTGTCCAGTTTGGAGTTCATCTAATTCAATCACATCTGGAATCATTGACCAGGGAACTAGATAAGCCGTGGATACACCAACACCCGCCATGACAGCCATAACATACATCAATCCTATTTGACCAGGCTGTAAGAAGAACAGTCCGGCGGCGGCTATTATCCACAGACTCATTCCTAAAAAATAAACTAGCTTTTTGCCAATTTTTTTACTCAACGCAGTCCAGACAAATAACATCAACAAGGCAGTTCCTTGGACTGCAATCATGACTGTGGGTACATCTGATTCTTGGAGACGCATACAGTTAATCACAAAGTAAGGAATGATACTGGCCGTAATCTGCACGCCTAACCACGAGAAAAGATATATACCAATTACAAATAGAAAAGGACGATTGGTAAAGACGATTTTTAGTTGTTCAAAGAAGGGGATGGCTGGTGGTTCTGCAAGTTGGGTACGTTTTGCCTCAAAAGCTAAAATGCGATCGCGGACTCCAAAAACGCACCAATATAAAGATAAAATCGAAATTACAGTACAAACTGCCGCTAAAACTAGATATTGTTGTTGGCGATCGCTAATCAAAGAAAACACAACTTTTGATAAAATCAACGAAAGTATGCTGCCACCAATAGAAAAGGTGAAGCGAAAACTATTGAGACTAGTCCGTTCGTCATAATCTTGAGTTAGTTCTGGAGTCATTGCCGTGTAAGGCAAATTCACGACAGTATAAAACACCTGAGATATTACCCCAATCGCTACGTAATACCAGAACAAAGGCCAAATATTAGCACTCTGATCGGCACTAAATTGCGGTACAATCCACTGCAAGAAAAAGAAAATCCCAAAAGGAATAGCCCCATAAAGCATCCAAGGAAGACGACGACCCCAGCGACGAGATTTAGTTTTATCCGTTAGTACTCCCACCATTGGATCATTTACTGCGTCCCAGATTTTGCCAATCATTAAAACGCTACCAGCCAAACCCGCCGGAATACCAGCAACATTAGTAAAGAAAACCAGCAGAAAAAATATCGAAATATTGGCAGTAATGGCTGGGCCTAAATCTCCTGCACCATAAGCTAGTTTTGTTTTAAAATCCAATTTTTGACTTTCAGGAGTTTTTTGGGCATCATCAGCAGAATCGTTCATAAATACCTTGCACTCATACTAAAATAAAGAGTCTATGTTGCCTTCAGCACTAACTAAAAATTACTTCCCTTAAGTTTATGCCAGACCTTTACGTTTCTTGGTCAGATTATCACCAAAAAATTGAACAACTGGCTGCTCAAATTTATCAATCAGGTTGGCAATTTAATCAAATTGTCTGTCTTGCCAGAGGAGGACTGCGAGTAGGAGACATTCTATCCCGTATATACCAGCAGCCATTGGCTATTCTAGCAACATCGTCTTACAGTGGCTCTGGTAAGCAAGAAAGAGGTAATTTAATATTCTCTCGTCACTTAACGATGACTACCGAAAACTTAGGTGAGCGTCTTCTTTTAGTTGATGACTTGGTAGATTCTGGAGTCACTCTCCAGCAGACTGTCCCTTGGCTAGAGCAAAATAGTAATGTTCCAATTGTGGAAATTCGTACTGCCGTACTTTGGTATAAAGCTTGTTCAGTAATCAAACCCGATTATTATGTTGATTATTTGTCAGACAACCCCTGGATTCATCAACCCTTTGAACATTACGAGCAGATGAACCCCGCAGAACTGGCGGCAAATTATGAGTTAACTATGTTGGTAAATACGTAGAAAAAGAAAGTGTTTTGAGAGCCAATACTACTCATCCTATCTGTGCGAGCAAAGTTGACCAAATTCCTGAATGTGCAATACTTTGGGCTTAGTACGAAATATCGTAGCAATTTAAAAGACTAAGTAAGCCGAAGTGCTGCCTCCTGCCTCAAAACCCATAACTTTGTACTTCATACAAAAGAAAACTGCTGTATTATCGATAATATATCCTATTAAAATGTGATATTTAATCTAGAAATTAAAGTGCT
>JBBSOP010000526.1:0-3707 GCA_038259655.1 Chroococcales cyanobacterium | reverse complement strand
CGAATTGATATGTCTGAGTACATGGAAAAACATGCTGTTTCGCGGTTAATTGGTGCGCCTCCAGGATATGTCGGTTATGAAGAAGGCGGACAATTAACTGAAGCGATTCGTCGTCGTCCTTACGCTGTGATTTTGTTCGACGAAATTGAGAAAGCGCACCCAGATGTATTTAATATCTTCTTGCAAATTCTTGATGATGGTCGTGTTACTGATGCCCAAGGTCGAAAAATTGACTTTAAGAATGCGATCATTATCATGACCAGCAATATTGGTTCGCAATACATTCTTGATGTTGCTGGGGATAACGCACACTACGACGAAATGCGCCGTCGGGTAATGGAAGCGATGCGAAATAGTTTCCGTCCAGAGTTCCTGAACCGGATTGATGAAATTATCATCTTCCGCGCCTTGGATAAAAAGGAATTGCGGCAGATTGTACAGTTACAAATAGAAAGATTGCGGCAAAGATTAGGCGATCGCAAAATGTCTCTTAGACTCTCGGATACTGCTCTTGACTTTTTAGCAGAAGTAGGATATGACCCTGTGTTTGGGGCGCGTCCACTAAAACGAGCAATTCAGCGGGAGTTAGAAACTCAAATTGCCAAAGCCATCTTGCGCGGCGAATTTAATGATGGCGACACCATCTTTGTGGATGTCCAAAATGAACGTCTTTCCTTTAGTCGTCTACCTGTTGAGGTATTTACTAGCTAACTCAGGCGAGTGATCAAATTCTGGGTATGATCAAGGAAATTAAATTTGCCCATAGTTCGTATAGTGTCCCGCAGGAAACTCACTTCTGCGGGCTTTGCTGTGTAGTCGTAATCTTAACTTGAGGGTATCGGCATAAATAATTAAATATAGTTAGCGTGGTATTTTCCCATTCGAGATTAGCTAAGTAACATTACTGAGATAATTGTAAACCGAAATACATTGTAAATAAATATTGCAGAGACTACTTTATGGATTTACGAACTTTGGGAAATAAGCTAGTATAAACACCGAAAGAAGTGAAAGATAGGTATAAAAAGCCGTTCATTACAGCTTTAAATTGCTAATTTATCACTTAAATTATCTATCGTCTTCACAAAATAATTAGGTATATTGAACTACAAATGATCACGTTAGAAAATTTTCAGGCTTCGCTTGATATTGCTAGCATTAATCATGTAATGGAAACATCATGTAAAGAAGCAACAACAAGCCCAAAAGCCCTTTATCTGTTTATGCAGAGATATGTCCAGTATGGGAGGATTTTCAGTACATCAGTTCCCACACTAGCTGGAACGATCGCATCAAGTCATATTTTCCAAGATCCCACCTGTTCTATCCAAGCACACGCCAATCGCTCAATGGATGTTGCGGCAAAAGTCCTGGCAGCATCTATTGAAGAATTTACAGATCCTCGAACAGGTGTGTCACATGGAACATTATCTTATGCTTTACTAGATAAGCTGGCTGAGTATGCCGATTTGTCTGATGTAGAAATCAACCAAATTTCCCAGTCACAATCTTGGCTTTCAGGTATTCTCAGTTTTGTGGAAACTGCTTATAAAGCAGAATCAAATAACCTGGAAAGTCTTATTAGGGCGATCGGTTTTCATGTTGCGACTGAAACAGTTGGTGATGATGAGTTTAGTATTATTCATGCTGTGCTTTTCTCTCAAAATTGCGATCGCAACTTTAGCCGCTTCATCCGCAACAACAAAGTCACTTTTCCCCAAGGAAGAGTTAGCCCCTGGTATTGGATTGTGATTCATGGAACCAACTATACTCAGGGAGTAGAACTAAAGCATTCTGCTGAGGCTTTTGCCGCACTTAATTACATTGCTAAGTATTGCGACGCGTCAGAAAAGCAAATCATCGCCTGGGCAGGACAAGGGTTTGCAGACTTTGCCTACATTCAAACTAGATTTTTCCAACAAATTCAGCAGGAATTACAAAGCTTTGCAATTGCTTTGCCCGTCTAATACCATTTTTTTGTGAAACAGCACTTAATTTTCTTTATCTGTTTGTGTTAGGGACTTGCGTGAAAATAAAGTACCAGTAAACCGAGTTTCGACACTTCGACAGGCTACTTCGACTACGCGGCAGTTGAGCGTAGTCGAAACTCAGCACAAGTCAGTGCGGCGCTGCGCGCAGCCGAAACCCTATTAGTTGGGACACTATTAACCCGCAGATCCCTTACTCCTTATGGAGAACTCGCATCGCAAAGTAGCAGTTAATACCAAAACTTACGCAAAATTACGGGAAAACGAACCGCAAAGGACACAAAGGACACGTTCGCGCAGCGTCTCGCAGAGAAGTTAAGAGGGTTTTAGAGAGTTATTGCGTAAGTCCTAAATACGTCTATACGCCCTACTCTGCGGGTTCCGCCTTAGCGGTATGCGGTTGTTTTTGAAGTACATCTTTATACAGAATTGGTATAAGGTTCTTAAAAACTTGAGTTAGAGTCAACAAATTGACAATTTACATAGCTTGAAAAGCCACTAGTTCAACTCACTTGTAAACAGAGTCAAGAATTAGAGGGTAGAAATTTTGTGTCATTTTTTAAGTTATCTAAGAGGATAAAGATCATGCTGGGAGTAAAGCTAGATGTTAATAAAAAACCTCAGAAAATTGTCACAGCTAAGTCAAGCGAACGAGATGAAAACTTTTATAATTTCATCCGTAAGCTAACAATTTTAGTTGTCTTAATTACTATATTTGTAATGGCAACTGTGATGGCTCCACAGCCAGTCAGACTTGTACCCCAATTTTTTTTGGGCATGATGTTTGCTCATGGTGTCGAACTTCAGCATGAACTTACTCATCATGTTATTTTCTCAAATGAGCGTCAAAATCGGTTTGTTGCAATTATTTTAGGGCTGCCCATGCTAGTTTCTTTTTCTCTTTACAAGGCAATGCATGGGCATCATCATTCTGCTTTAGGAACCTCTGAGGACAAAGAAACTTTTAATTACAATTATGAAAAACTCACTTCAATTCCAGGTTTTATCCTTCATGTTTCAATGTTAGGGCATTACTCAGGAGTTTTAGAAAATATTCGTGTGTCTGTACTTGGCAAACTCAGGGAGGATGTATCACCTCAAGTTGCACGCCGTATCCGCAAAGAGTTTTGTTTGATGGTTGGTGTGATAACTTTTATGGTCGTTTTCTCAGTTTTATTGCGAACATCAATATTTTTTGATATTTGGTTATTACCTTTATTCCTGGCTGCTGGCCCAGTACACGCACTAATTGAATTGCCCGAACATCTCAACTGCAATAACCACACAACAGATCCTTTCCAAAATACTCGTACCATTCGAGCAAGTAAGTTGATCTCATGGTATGTCAATGGCAATAACTATCATGTAGAACATCATGTAAATGCAGCCTTACCTATCTACAAATTAGCTGATTTTCATCATCAAATTGCATCCAATATTGAACATTTAGAATTGTCTTATTGGATGTTCTATCAAAAGTTATTCCAAAAACTTTTGGGGGAGAAAACTATTACATGCCGTAATGAGCAAAAAGTTAGCTAATATTTTTTACTTAATACATTACAACTTTTGGAGGTTTATTTCCATGTCTGACACTCAAGAGCAAACAATTTCCGGTTTGGAACTATGGCAATGGCGCAATCAAGCCAAACAAGCAGCGATCGCATCTGATATTCCTGTAACTGAGATTGATTGGTTATTACAAGAAATCACTGGCAT
>JBBSOP010000525.1:0-3733 GCA_038259655.1 Chroococcales cyanobacterium | reverse complement strand
CATTAGGAAGATTTACACCAGGATTAGCCGCTGCAATTTTTGGATCATTCCAGCTTTTAATATTGCCTAAGAGAATATCACTGTAAACTGCCCTTGGTAGCTTCAGATCCGAAACTTCTGGTAAGTTGTAAGATAATACAATACTACCAGCAGTCATTGGCAGCAAAAGTACACCTCTATCCTGCGGTACTTTCTGGATTTCTTCATCCTTCATGGCAACATCGCTGGCACCAAAGTCTACAGTACCTTTGAGAAATTGCTCCACTCCAGCACCGCTACCAACTGATTGATAGTTAACTCGCAGGTTGGGATATTTCTTGTTCAAATCATTGAACCAACTTGCGTACAAAGGCGCAGGGAAAGAAGCACCGGCTCCAGTTAACGAAACGTCGCCACCAAGATCCAATTTACCTGGACTTGAGGCTGTAGCATCTGTAGCAGTACCAGAAGGGCTAGTATTGTCTGAAGCTTGCTGTCCGCCACAAGCAGCTAGGCTAATTGTCAGTGCTAACACTGATATAGGAGCTGTGAGGCGATGGGTTTTTATTACATTAAAACGTGATAGCATCGCTGTCATTTTTTAGTCAATTACCAGGTGAGCGCTTCTAAGATACCGCTAAAGGATAGACATGAAGGTAAACGGAAGGTTAAGAAAGTCCAAAAAGCGCCTTTCTTTAAGCAAATTTCAAAAATTTCTTGACTTCAGTTTACGGATAATATTTATACTAGAGCTTCATCAAGACGGTTAACAAAAAATGCTTGTGATGAATGAGTGATTTATACTTAGAAAATTTGACTGCTTACTTGAGCAAGAGTTTGTAAATAAACGACTAAATACAGTATAATTTTATATTTAGAAGTTTTAAGATTTGGGCGATCGCTCAATCGTTCTTAGACAAGCCGAAAGCCATTTATTAAATAAATAAGTTAATAAAATCATTCCCCAAGGAAGCATAGCAAAGAAAACACTAGAGTTAAAGTGGCTGGAGGTTAAAGTAAGCGATCGCTAAAAATTTCTTAAGGTGTCAGTACAAATTATAAGTTAAAGAATGAAGCCTATACTGGTTACTATTATTTTTACTTGTGTCTTATATTAATGTTTGCTGCATCCAATCAATTACTTTGGTCTATGATTGGCTTACTCCTAACAATGGGTGGAACCTTCCTAGAAGCCTATGGTATCACCTTCCCTTGGAGTTGGAGTCAGCAAGGAATCCAGACTTTTTCTTTAGGTGTCACCTGTCAAGTTGGTGCAGTGTTATTAGTAGGTTGTTTAGGTGGTAAAAATGCTGGGGCGCTCTCACAAATTGCCTATTTAGTTATGGGGTTAACGTTGCTACCTGTATTTGCCGATGGTGGTGGTATTGGTTATATCAAGCTATCCCAGTTTGGCTACCTGTTAGGCTTTATTCCAGGAGCGTGGATTTGTGGATTATTTGCCTTTAAAGCCAGACCTCGACTAGAAACTCTAGCGTTTAGTTGTATTTGTGGCCTGTTAACCGTTCACATTTGTGGGATTACTTATTTGATTATCAGCTACGTCTTTCAGTGGAAAGGCACAGAAAATCTACCCTTAATCCAAGCGATTCTTAAATACTCTTGGTTTGTAGTACCAGGGCAACTAGCTGTAGTTTGTGCCGTTACTGTAATAGCATATTTATTAAGACATTTAATGTTTTATTAGTCAATTGTCAGTTGCTATTAACCATTGACGTTACTTGCTTGGGAACGCAAGGCAACACAAACACACCTGTTCCCTAATTTTATTAGGGAGATTTCTCTGTTCCCTGCGATGCACTGAGTTTCGACACTTCGGCAGACTACTTCGGCTACGCTCAGCACAAGTCAGTGCATCGCTGCGCGGCAATCGAGCGTACCCCTACGGGGAAGCAAGCTACGCGTCTCGTAGAGAAGTCGAAATTCAACTACCGCTTGTCGAAGTGTTCCCTATTCCCTGTTCCCTTTTAATTTTGCCATGCACTTAAAAAACCGCCTCTTCTGGATATCTGCCTTTATAGCTTTTTTCTTAGATCAAATCACAAAATACTGGGTAATGCAAACCCTTAACTTGGGACAAACACTAGCACTTCTACCAGGAATATTTCATATTACCTATGTCACTAACACTGGTGCAGCTTTTAGTCTGTTAAGTGGAAAAGTTGAGTGGTTGCGTTGGCTATCTTTGGGAGTAAGTTTAGTTTTGATAGCTCTGGCCTGCTTCAGCCCAGTATTAAATCGTTGGGATCAGTTAGGTTATGGCTTGATTTTGGGAGGAGCTATAGGTAATGGTATAGATCGGTTTGCTTTAGGCTATGTCGTGGATTTCCTTGATTTTCGATTGATTAATTTTGCTGTATTTAATATTGCTGATTCGTTTATCAGTATCGGTATTGTTTGTTTACTAATTGCCTCTTTACAAAAAACACCAACTTCAAATCATAGATCACGCTAGCATATATATTAGCCATAGAAATTAAGCAGAAGTAGGGTTAAAAGTTTCAGGGATGGAGACATCTTCATAAACATCAGTTAGAGAACAAGAAAAATTCAAGCTGGTCAACTCTAATTCTTGACTGACTCTATAGCTATAAAGCTCCCATCTACCTTCTGCATTACGCCGAAAACAATCAATACGCTGACGGTTTTGACTGATTAAGACATATTCTTGCAATGTTTCTAATTCTTGATAGTCACTAAATTTATCACCTCTATCTAAAGCTTCAGTGGAGGGTGATAGAACTTCAATAATTAAGCTAGGATAGCATTTGAAATATTCAAAATTTGTATCCCGTTGGTCACAAGTCACCATAATATCAGGATAGTAAAAAATATTCAGAACTTCGATGCGTGCTTTCATGTCAGCAACGTAAACACGACACCCAGTTTTGCGAATGTAATTTCTTAGTAGGGTAACTAAGTTAGCGGTAATTGTGACATGAGCATCACTAGCCCCTGCCATTGCATAAATCTGCCCTTGGATATATTCATGTTTAATCGGGCTAGATTTTTCAGTTTCCAGGTATTCTTCTGGTAAAAGATAGGGGTGAGATTGGCTAAGAGTCATACAACTAGATTGTTATATTTTTTGTCATAGGACGACGGTAGTTTTACCAAAACTTTTTGCACCGCCGATAATGTACAAGTTGGCCATTATTCTCATAGTAATGTTAATTTTGTCTTCAAACTATAGCAATGGACAGGAAGCTTAGGACAACAATCAATTTACAATGTACGCTGTTGAAGGCGCGTTTATCGCTTACGGCTATACTGACTCTAAATCTGAGACTACACAAACCAATCACTAGTAAAACAATAAAGCCTGAGTTGTTCAACCCAGGCTGGTTATCCTAAAAACCCTTTTTCACTTTTATATGCGAAGAATAAAAAAGGGATTTAGCAATTTGTATTGCACACCAGATAATATACCTGGTACAAGACCTTAATAAACGGGCATTAATAACAAAGGATAAAAATCTTTCTTTCTATGCCCAATTCTCAAGCTAGATATATTCAGATGCACCGTGAATATCCTTGCCGACAAATTCGCATCAAAGAATGGTGTTTTAACTTTTAATTACCTGGGGCGGGAGTCGTTGGCAAGCCGGAGTCTGGAACTTGACTAGGAGAAGTAGTACCTGGTGCGGTCATGCTACCAGGATTGGTAGAATCAGGCGCTGGAGTTTCTGGTGCGGTCATGCTACCAGGATTGGTAGAATCAGGCGCTGGAGTTTCT
>JBBSOP010000524.1:0-3751 GCA_038259655.1 Chroococcales cyanobacterium | reverse complement strand
CATACTTAATCCCAATTAATCTTTTTGATTCCTGGGGGTATAGTTCTATTCTTTCTAAGGGACTTGTCATTATTGATATACATGGTTACATTTTTCTGTTTATTTTCCCACAAAATTTATTTTAAAGATAGGTCTAATGAACAAGGCGAATTAGAGCAATCTTTATTAGTGCCTAATTTTCCTAAGCAAATTCAACGGTAATTTTCATTACCTCTATTAACAAATAAGAGTAGTAAGATGGAAGCTCACAAAATAGAAGCTATTTTAACTGAATGCAAGTTCAACCAATGGTTGTTAATTTAATGCGGATATATGGGCTAGAACGCGATGTCACTTATTGTAACTCTTTTTTAATCGTTAGTATTCAATAGTTACCAGTCCATAAAGGCGATCGCTGATTAAACTGAATAAATGGACAACATATTTTGTAGTGCGATCGCATGATGGCGCTAATATTTCCTAGAAAAAGCAAATTTAAATTTTGCATCACTCTTAGGAATTATGTTTGACAACTTTGAGTTTTAAATTGCTTATGAAGTTACGCTCATATATGCTTATAGGACTATTTCTTAGCCTCTTGCTCAGCGTTGTGCCGTTTTCGGGCGATCTGATCAACGCAGCTACACCAACAGCAGTTACACCTGTGTCTGGTCTTTCACTCACTAAAGGAGTGCAAAAAACGGTATTAGACAACGGTTTAACCGTGCTAACCAAAGAAGTTCATACCGCACCAGTAGTAAGTGTGCAAGTTTGGTATAAAGTTGGCTCACGCAATGAGACTAAGGGCGAAAATGGCATTTCCCACCAGCTAGAACATTTGATGTTCAAAGGCACAACTGACCGCCCAGTACAGTTTGGGCGGCTTTTTAGTGCTTTGGGTAGTCAGTTCAATGCTTTTACCAGCTATGACGAAACAGCTTATTTTGGCACAGTACAACAAGACAAACTGGTAGCATTACTGACTTTGGAAGGCGATCGCATGGAAAATGCTTTAGTTGGCTCTGAACAACTAAAGAGTGAAAAAAAAGTAGTAATTTCCGAGTTGCAGGGGTATGAAAATTCACCAAGCTATCGTCTGAGTCGGGCGGTGATGCGAGCTGCTTTCCCCAGCCGAGCTTATGGTTTACCTGTAGGAGGAACGAAAGCAGATGTCGAACAGTTCACTGTCGAGCAGGTGCGGAATTATTACCAAACTTACTACAGTCCAGAAAATGCAACTTTGGTAATTACAGGAGATTTTGCTACAGAGCCTGTATTGAAAGTTGTTAAAGAAATTTACGGGAAACTGCCAAAACGTCCTAAAACGGCTGCTACTAGAAGGACTGCAACCGTAGCTGCTACTTCTGAAGCTCAAAAAACTCCTATCGTCCTCAAGCAGCCTGGAAGTGCAGCATTACTGCAAGCTGTGTATCCTTTACCAGATATTAAAGATCCTGATGTGCCGGCAATTGATGTGATGGATGCGATCTTAACAGGTGGACGCAGTTCTAGACTGTATCAGGCTTTGGTAGAATCTGGACTTGCTAGTTCAGTTGATGGCGGTGCAGCCGAACTAATTGAACCAGGTTGGTATGAAATTAATGCCACAGCGGCTCCAGGTCAAGAGTTAACTAAAATTGATCAGGTACTCCAGCAATCATTGACACAACTGCAACAGCAGCTAGTCAGTGCTGAAGAATTGAACAGAGCCAAGACTCAACTACAAGCTTCATTTGTATTGGGTAATCAAGATATTACTAGTCAGGCTAGCCAGTTGGGGTATAACCAAACTGTCACAGGAGATTATCGTTTTATTGAACGATATTTAGCAGCGATCGCTAAAGTCACCCCTGAGGAAGTGCAACGAGTCGCAAAAACTTACCTTGATTCTGCTAAACAAACCATCGGCTTTTTTGAACCGACTCAACCAGATGGTAAACCAGGAACTTCTAACGCTGGTTCTGGGCGGACTGTAGAGAATTTCAGCCCCGGTAAACCTGTAGACCCCGCAGAACTTGCTAAATATCTCCCCCCAACTACATCAGCGACAGATTCCACCAAGCAACCGCTACCAGAACAGTTTACTTTGGCAAATGGCTTGCAAGTTCTTTTGCTAAGCGATCACAGTGTTCCCACCATTAACCTCAGCGGCCAAGTTGACGCAGGAAGTGAATTTGACGGTAATCAAAAAGCAGGATTAGCAAGTTTGACTGCGACCAATTTAATTAACGGAACGCAGACTAAAAATGCTTTAGAACTAGCGAAAACCCTAGAAGACCAGGGATCTAGTCTAGACTTCAGCGCCAGCCGTGAGGGAGTTAATATTAGTGGTAACGGTCTGTCAGCCAACTTACCAACATTAGTTCAAACTTTGGCAGATGTATTGCAAAATGCGACTTTCCCCAAAGAACAGTTAGAACTGAGCCGTCAGCGATCGCTGACAAGTTTACAAGCTTATTTAGATGATCCAAGCGGCTTAGGAAGGCAAGTATTCCAGCAAGCAATCTATCCACAAAAGCATCCCTTCCATAGCTTTCCTACAGTTGAAAGCTTAAAGAGTATTACTCGTGACAATTTGCTTGGCTTCTACAAAGAACATTACCGACCAGACACCACAACGATCGCCTTAGTTGGTGATTTTAATCCAGCTCAGGTGAAAACCTTGCTGAATAAATCCTTTAGTAAATGGCAAGCTACAGGTAAGCCGCCTGTGCTTAATTTACCAAAAGTATCCGCACCAGAAACTTTAACCCGTGTCAATAAAGAAATTCCTGGTAAAGCAGAAGCTGTTACTTACATCGGCTATAACGGTATCTCTAGAACAGATCCGCGTTTTTATGCGGCACTGGTACTGAATCAGATTTTAGGTGGTGATACCTTGTCTAGTCGCTTAGGTACAGAGATCCGCGATCGCCTGGGTTTAACTTATGGGATATATAGCGGGTTTGCAGCCGGAATCAATCCCGGACCTTTCTTGATTCAAATGCAGACAGCTCCTGGGGATGCCCAAAAAGCGATCGCCAGCACCATTGCTTTACTTAAACAGTTAAAGGAGCAAGGAGTAACTGAGGCGGAGTTGAACACAGCCAAACGCTCAATTACTAACAGTTACCCTGTAAATTTAGCTAATCCCAGTGATGTATCTAGCATCATCTTAAATAATGCTGTTTTTGGGCTACCACGAACGGAAATCCGCAAGTTTCCCGAACGCATTCAAGCAGTTACTATGGCTCAAGTCAAACAGGCAATTAAAGAATTAATTCAGCCGGATAACTTAGTGATTGTCACCGCTGGGTCTGAAACTACAACTCCCAAAGCTGGATCTTAGCAAACTAAATTTAGCAAAACTCTGCGTAACTTTGCGTTTAGAAAGTAGTATTTTAAACGCAAAGGAGCGCAAAGGTTAAGTGGAAGGCTATTTTTCGCTACGAACTTTTGAAATTACGTACTAAGAGGTTATCAATATTGATTAGTAGCATTGTCTAAGAAATTAAATTTGCTTCTTATGATCAGGTGTTAAAAGTTCGCTGCGATTTTTAACGTGAGTTCGACGGCTTTAAAAAACCTCTCCCCCAAGGTAGGACAGGCTTTGAAAGCTTTATTGTTTCGTTAGAAACTAGAAGATTTTTGCCCCTCTCTGCGTCGGCTATCCATTACCCGGATCTTTCTTAACATTTGCGAGAGTCTTGACTCAGGTTTTTATAACCCTTATTCGTTCGTTGTTCATTCTCAATAAAAACGCAGTTTTAGCGAGAAGATTAAAAGCGAATTT
>JBBSOP010000523.1:0-3763 GCA_038259655.1 Chroococcales cyanobacterium | reverse complement strand
TTTCAAAGCCTCTCCCACCGTGGGGGAGAGGTTTGGAGAGGGGTTTTTAGAGCCGTCGAACTCACGTTAACCGTACAGTATCGGATGATTTCTTAACAATGAACTAGCGATCGCAGGATAAATTATACCAAAACAGTTCCAGCAAATTGCTGATGAGGGTTATAAATCAGTGCTTAACCTGCGCTCATTAGATGAAAAAGACTTGTTGGACGATGAACAGGAAAAAGTTGAGTTATTAGGATTATTCTATGTTAGTTTTCCTGAGGACTTACGCAATAACTCTCTAAAACCTCTTTACTTCTCTGCGAGACGCTGCGCGTAGCTTGCTTCGACCTAGGAGTACGCGTCCTTTGTCTTGAAACATCGCTAATCATTTCGATCAGTTTATCTTCAGTAAACCATCAATCAAAGCTGAACAAACTTACTGAATCTATACTTTAAGTATAAAACAAAATCCGATAAAAGCGATTACCAGTAATGCTTTAAGCAATAAAAATACAGTAAGCTTTTATAGCTCAACCCTGACAAAAATTTTCCTATGATTAAGGGGAGATCACCTCAATGGAGAACATAAAAATGCTAGAAGAATATCGTCAGCATATTGCCCAAAGATCAGCATTAGGAATCCCCCCCTTACCATTAGATGCACAGCAAACATCTGATTTGTGTGAATTGCTGAAAAATCCGCCTAAGGGTGAAGAAAGTACATTATTGCATTTATTGCGCGATCGCGTCCCCCCTGGTGTTGATGCTGCTGCTTATGTGAAGGCTGGATTTCTTAGCGCTATTGCCAAAAAAGAAGTTACCAGTCCTTTGATTTCACCTATTGAAGCGGTGGAACTACTAGGGACAATGGTAGGGGGCTATAATGTGCAATCTTTAATCGATTTGCTGCAATCGGCCACTACATCTGTATCAGATTCTTCTGATACGCCTTTAGTAATGGGAGGAGAAGGAAAAGAACCCATAGCCACATACGCTGCTGACGCTTTAAGTAAAATCTTGCTGGTGTATGATGCATTTCATGATGTTTTAGAGTTATCTAAAACAAACCCTTACGCCAAGCGGGTAGTTACTTCTTGGGCAGAAGCTGAGTGGTTTACTATTCGTCCGCAGCTACCAGAATATATTAACGTCACGGTTTTTAAAGTTCCCGGCGAAACCAACACCGATGACTTATCCCCCGCCACCCACGCCACAACTCGCCCGGATATTCCTTTACATGCCCTAGCAATGCTAGAGTCACGGCAACCAGGAAGTTTAGAAACCATTGCCGAATTGAAGCAGAAAGGATATCCCGTTGCTTATGTTGGAGATGTAGTCGGTACAGGTTCTTCGCGTAAATCTGCCATCAATTCGGTATTGTGGCATTTGGGAAATGATATTCCTTTTGTACCTAACAAGCGGGCTGGGGGTTATATTTTAGGTAGTGCGATCGCGCCGATTTTTTTTAACACTGCTGAAGATGCCGGTGCTTTGCCTATTCAATGCGATGTCACCAAACTAGAAACTGGCATGGTGATTACTATCTATCCTTACAAAGGTACAATCACCAACGAAGCAGGGGAAGTTCTTTCTACTTTTACCCTCAAACCCGATACAATCCTCGATGAAGTCCGTGCAGGTGGACGCATCCCCCTACTGATTGGACGCACTCTCACCGACAAAACCCGCGAAGCCCTTGGTTTAGCACCCAGTACCTTATTTATCCGTCCCCACCAACCCAGTGATACAGGTAAAGGCTACACCTTAGCCCAGAAAATGGTGGGTAAAGCCTGTGGATTACCTGGTGTGCGTCCAGGTACATCTTGCGAACCCATCATGACTACTGTTGGTTCCCAAGATACCACAGGTCCCATGACCCGCGATGAATTAAAAGAACTCGCTTGTCTGGGTTTCAGTGCAGACTTAGTGATGCAAAGTTTTTGTCACACTGCGGCATATCCCAAACCAGTTGATATTAAAACTCACCAAGAACTACCAGACTTTTTCTCTCAGCGCGGCGGTGTGGCTTTACGTCCTGGCGATGGGATTATTCACTCCTGGCTAAACCGGATGCTATTACCAGATACCGTCGGTACAGGCGGCGACTCTCACACTCGCTTCCCCTTGGGTATTTCTTTCCCCGCCGGTTCTGGGTTAGTAGCCTTTGCTGGTGCTTTGGGTGTCATGCCTTTGGATATGCCAGAGTCGGTATTAGTGCGTTTTAAAGGTGAATTGCAACCCGGTATTACTCTTAGAGATATTGTCAATGCGATTCCCTACGTAGCTATGCAAAAAGGCTTGCTGACAGTAGAAAAGCAGAACAAGAAAAATATCTTCTCTGGCAAGATTCTAGAAATGGAAGGCTTACCAGATTTGAAAGTGGAACAAGCCTTTGAACTTACCGATGCTAGTGCAGAACGTTCTTGTGCAGGTTGCACCATTAAATTAAGTGTCGAGACAGTTGCCGAATATCTGCGCTCGAACATCACGTTATTAACGAATATGGTAGCGAGAGGCTATCACGATGAGCGTACCATCATGCGCCGCGTCGCCAAGATGCAGGAATGGTTAGCGAATCCCGTGTTAATGGCAGCCGATGCAGATGCAGAATATGCCGAAATCATTGAAATTGATTTGAACGAAATCACAGAACCAATTGTAGCTGCTCCCAATGATCCTGATAATGTGAAATTATTATCGGTAGTTGCTAATGATCCTGTACAAGAAGTATTCGTCGGTTCTTGTATGACAAATATTGGTCATTATCGGGCAACAGGTAAAGTATTAGAAGGTGCAGGTGAAGTAAAAACTCGCTTATGGATTTGTCCACCCACACGCATGGATGAACACCAACTTCAAGAAGAAGGTGTGTATGATATTTTTAAAGCTGCAAATGCGCGTACAGAAATGCCTGGTTGTAGTTTGTGTATGGGCAATCAAGCGCGAGTTGCTGATGGGACAACGGTATTTTCTACCTCAACTCGTAACTTCAATAATCGCATGGGCAAAGATGCACGAGTATATCTTGGTTCCGCAGAATTAGCCGCAGTTTGTGCATTGCTAGGACGCATTCCCACAGTACAGGAATATATGGATGTTGTGGCAAATAAGATTCATCCTTTTGCTGATGATTTGTATCGGTATTTAAACTTTGATCAAATCGCTGGTTTTGAGGATGAAGGGCGGGTAATTGCGTTGGAAGATATGCCGAGAATTGAGGATATTTTGGGTATGCCTACGGCTGCAAGATAGGTAGTATAGTAGGGTGGGGTGGGTAATGCCCACCTGACTATATAAATCCAATTCGCAATAAAATTAATAGGTAAACAAGAATGAATTTCTATACTGTTGTACTCAGACAAAGTTCTAGTTATTGGGTTGGTTTATGTTTAGAAAATGGCATTGTCGGGCAGGGAAATACTCAAGAAGATGCAATTAGCAAGTTGAAAGATGCAATTGAATCTTTTGAAGTTGTTTATAACTCTGAAAGGAATGTTTATAAATTTCCTATCTCAATAGATGAATTACATGAATTTTTATTTGTTGAAGAGCAAGAAAGAGATTCAGAGATATATGAATTAAGGAAGGTTTATGCCTAAAAACATACCTTCACTGAAACCCAAAGAATTAATTAAGCTTTTAGAACAAGCAGGTTGCACATTTTATAGAGAAGGCAAAGGCGACCATTGTTTATATACTCGTGAAATTGATGGTAAAAGGAGAATAGTTCCTATTGATATGGGTGCAAGAGAAATGTCACCCGGTTACGTTTTACGGA
>JBBSOP010000522.1:0-3774 GCA_038259655.1 Chroococcales cyanobacterium | reverse complement strand
GAATTTTGGCAATCTCATGGCGACGAACAGCCCCAAATGAATCTGCTGGAATTTCTCCAACGCAGTGCCGAAGTTGGGGACGAATGGGAAATTGAACATGATGATGTGCTGTCGGAGATGATAGCGAAGCTCCAAGATAAAAGCCGATTGGAACCAATTTCTGACCAACTAAATCTGCAAGGAAAATTGAGAGAATACCAAAAGCGGGGCGTTTCCTGGCTGGAATATTTGGAACGTTTGGGTTTAAATGGCTGTTTAGCAGACGATATGGGTTTGGGTAAGTCGGTACAAGTGATTGCAAGATTGGTACAAGAGAAGGATTTACAAGCAACTGTTTTACCAACGTTGTTAATTGCACCAACTTCCGTTGTGGGGAATTGGCAAAAAGAAATTGCCAAGTTTGCACCTCATTTAAAAAGTATGGTGCATCATGGTAGCGATCGCCTGCAAATCTCTCAAGATTTTAAAGTTGCTTGTCAACAGCACGATGTAATCATTACTTCCTTTACCCTAGCCCGTAAAGATGAGAAGTTATTAAATAGCGTCCAGTGGCAACGCTTGGTTTTAGATGAAGCGCAAAATATCAAAAATCCCAAAGCCGCGCAAACAAAAGCTATTCTTAAAATCTCGGCAAAACATCGGCTAGCGTTAACAGGAACGCCTGTAGAAAACCGCTTACTAGATTTGTGGTCAATTTTTAACTTTCTCAATCCCGGCTATTTGGGTAAAGAAGCTCAATTTCGCAAGTCCTTTGAAGTTCCTATTCAAAAAGATAATGATCGGGTGAAATCAACTATGCTGAAAAAGCTAGTTGAACCTCTAATTTTACGACGCGTCAAAACAGACCAATCGATTATTAACGATTTGCCTGATAAAGTCGAGCAAAAACTCTATACCAACTTGACAAAAGAACAAGCATCACTTTACGAAGTGGTAGTCAAAGATGTAGAGGAAAAATTACAACAGATAGAAGGTATTAAACGTAAGGGATTAATACTTTCAACCTTGATGAAATTGAAACAAATTTGTAATCATCCAGCCCAATTTTTACAAGATAACAGTGAATTTTCCACCGAGCGATCGCACAAACTTAGTCGTTTAGCAGAAATGGTCGATGAAGCAGTTTCAGAAGGAGAAAGTTTGCTCATCTTTAGTCAATTTACTGAAGTTTGCGAAAACATCGAAAAGTATATCAAACATCATCTGCATTGTAATACCTACTACTTACATGGTGGCACTAATCGCAAACGCCGCGAACAAATGATTAGTGAATTTCAAGAACCAGATACAGAACCATCTGTATTTATACTTTCCCTAAAAGCAGGTGGCGTTGGTATTACCTTAACTAAAGCTAATCACGTCTTTCATTTTGACCGTTGGTGGAACCCAGCCGTTGAAGACCAAGCAACTGATCGCGCCTTTCGTATCGGTCAAAAAAAGAATGTTTTTGTGCATAAATTTGTTTCTATAGGTACTTTAGAAGAAAGAATTGACCAGATGATAGAAGATAAGAAAAAACTCTCTTCTGCTGTTGTTGGTAGTGATGAATCATGGTTAACAGAATTAAATAATGAAGCCTTTAAGCAATTAATCGCATTAAATAAAAGTGCAATTTTGGAGTAAATTTTATGACTAAATTTAGCCGGACATGGTGGGGCGATCGCTTTATTAAAGCATTAGAAGACTTTACAGATGATAATCGACTTAAACGAGGAAGATCTTATGCTAGTGGCGGTAAAGTTTTAAATTTTGATGTTGACAAAAATAAAATTACTGCTAGAGTTAAAGGCTCAATTAACCCTTATTTTGGTGTTTATAAAGAACCAACCTACAATATAAACATTGAAATCAAACCTATTGCCAAAACAAGCTGGAATGAAGCTATTAAAAAGCTTTCTTCTAAAGCTAGTATTGTATCTCGATTACTACTTAATGAAGTACCAGAAAATATTGAAGATACTTTTTCTCAATTGGGACTACATTTATTACCCCACAGTAGCAAAGACTTCACTACTAAATGTTCCTGTCCCGATTATGCCAACCCCTGCAAGCATATCGCCGGAGTTTATTATCTAGTAGCCTCACAACTAGACAACAATCCATTTTTATTATTTGAACTTCGAGGATTATCTCAAGCAGAACTTCAAGCAAAACTTGCAGATTCCCCATTAGGTAAAGCACTGGCAGAAGAACTAAATGCTAAAGAAATATCCTTAGAAACTTCTACATCTTTTTATACCCAGTTAGCCAAACAATCTATTGACGAAAAGCCAACTGCAAGGGAATTTTGGCTAGGAGCCAAGCGATTACCACAAACTATTGAAGTTCCCACTCCCAGCGCTGTGTCAGCAATTTTAATTAAAAAGCAGGGAGATTTCCCTGCTTTTTGGCCAAAAAATAATTCTTTTATTGAAACAATGGAAGAGTTATATCAGCGAGTCAAAACAAAAAACCAAAACTTAATATAACGTGAGTTCGACGGAACCTAACCCTAACCCCTTCCCTACAAGGGAAGGGACAAACAATCCACAAATTGGTACGAAAAAATAGGGGTTTTAAGCCTCTCTCCGCTTGCCTAACGGCAGGCTAACGCCAACGGGGAGAGGTTTGGAGAGGGGGTTTTCAGAGCCATCGAACTCAGGTTAATATAACTCTTCCCCATGCCCCATGCCCCATGCCGTTTATAACTTCCTATAACAACGAGCTGTAATTAAATAAGGGTGAAAAACTTCTAGATAGTACCGTTGAATTGTCCGAAAAAACTTTTCTACTACTTGTGGATCTTCTATATGGAAAGGAAACTCATTATTTAACCCTTGAGAAAAATACCAATTGACAATTAACTTGCCATTAGATGATAAAGCATGATAAAAATCTAACAATTGTTGACTGGGATCTGGCAAATGCTCCAAAACATCAAAACACAAGATGGTGTCAAAAGTCTCTGTAGTTGGCAACTGTAGATAACAACTCAGTTTATCTTCCAACCCCAGTTTTTTTGTCCGATACTTGACAAATTCACAATGAATAGGATTAATATCACAATAGATAACCTGAGTTACTTCAGGACAAAAAGCAGCTGCGATCGCATGAGTACCAAGACCACCACCAAAATCTAGTACTTTGCCATAACTTTGGTCTGCAATTAAGCATAAAGTATCTCGAATATAGTCTTGGCTTTGCAAATGAAAAGATGCTAAATCAAATAAATAGTTAGTGCCTACTTGGTTATGATAAAACTCCGTTGCTGTTTCCCATTGGAAATCGTTTTGACCTAAATCAGACATCTTTTTTTGACCGGCGAGCATCTGAACTTGTAAGATGTCTGGATCTAAATTCAAAAATGTTTGTAAATGATGCTCTAGCTCAAAGCTATTATTCCAGTGCGAACTAAAACAAGCTGGGGTAGGAAAAGATAACATACGTTGAGTTTTTATATAGCTAATGCACGCTTTTCTAAGCATAATTCAAAGCGATCGCCTGGACTAGGGTCAACCACCTGTGTAGCTATATTGTTCTTTTCTAGTAGCGCCCGAAATTCTTCTACATTCCCCGTAGCTTGCAATAATTTCATCAGCAATCCCTCAAACATCACATCTCCTCCGGCGGCTGTGGGGAGCATTACTTGTGGCTGTAAAGATTTTGCCACTTCTAATGCACTGTTTGCTCCTTTAATAATTGGCCCCAGCAAAGGCAGTGCTAAATCAACTATTGGTGTAATAATTACATCCACAGGTGCAGCTTGTTTAACTTGTGAAGAATGATAGCCGTGCG
>JBBSOP010000521.1:0-3778 GCA_038259655.1 Chroococcales cyanobacterium | reverse complement strand
AGCACCCAACTCCCCTCGGACTTTCCTTCTATCCGCAAAGGACGACGATGCCACTCATTTTCTACTTGTGCTTCAACTGCTTCAGCGATCGCTCTGACTTGCGCCCTAGAATAGCCAGTCATCATCACAAAGTAATCTGCCAAGTAAGATACCTCAGCTACTTTTAGCACGAGAATCTCGCCTGCTTTGCGGTCTGATGCAGCTTCGGCTATGGTTATAGCTAAATTTTCACTCACCTCGCTTTCAGCCTCTGGGCTTTTGAGCGCACTCTTAATCGCTGAGACGGATTTTGATGGGAAATTTCCTTGGAAAAAATCAGACATTCAACCTCAGGTGCTTTATCCCTTTTGTTACAGTTTTTTACAGTTACTGATGAACAACAATTGAACCGTAACTGTATACATGGGTTTTTTTGCATACTAACAAAAAAACAGGTATCTATGGCGTTGAATTGTAATACGAATTAAAAACGCTTTGAGACAGACAGGTAAGAAAAAGCAGGGGAGCAGCACTTCGGCTTACTTCGACTACGCTCAGTACAAGTCGCTCAATGACCAGGGAGCAGAGGAGAATAATAATCCCAATGCCCCATGCCCAATGCCCTAACTCATTCAACATCTTTAATGCGGGTTTTCCGTTCTAAAATTTCCTTCAGCACTAATGTAACTACTGCTAGCATTGCCAACAGTACAGCCGCAGAAAAGGCAGCTTCAGTTTCATATTGTTTGTAAGCGTCTTCTACAAATAGTGGTAGACTCTGGGTCTTGCCAGCAATGTTACCTGCTACTACTGAAACTGCCCCAAATTCACCCATTGCTCTGGCATTAGTTAAAATTAAGCCATAAAGCAAGCCCCAGCGAATACTGGGCAGAGTGACGCGCCAAAATATTTGCCAATCATTAGCACCTAAGGTTCTGGCGGCTTCTTCTTGCTCTTTGCCAAATTCTTCTAAAACTGGAATCACTTCTCGCGCTACAAAGGGCATACTCACAAATGCTGTAGCTAGCACCATACCTGGAAAGGCAAAGATCACCTGGATGTCATGTGCTTGCAGCCAAGGTCCAAACCATCCTTGCCGGCCGTAAAGTAGTACTAGCATCAATCCTGCAACTACGGGTGAGATAGAAAAAGGTAAATCAATAATGCTCAGAACTACAGCGCGTCCAGGGAATTTATGACGAGCGATCGCCCAAGCTGCACATAGCCCAAATACTGTATTTAAAGGCACAGCAATTAATGCCAGTAACAGTGTCAGCCAAGCTGCATGTAGAAAAGCGGGGCGGCTGAGGTTGGAGAAAAACGGGCCAATTCCTTTGCTGAAGGCTTGAATAAAAACGTTGATCGCCGGGATATATTGAACCAGAACTAAATAAGCGATCGCTATACCAATTAAAACTGCTGGAACCCAACTTTTTTGCTGTTTTAAACTGGCTTTACCTGTATTAGATCCAGATGAATTAAATTTTGGCTCATTGATTGTCATATCTTCTAGCCCATGCTTGTAAGAAATTAATTGCGAGCAGCAACACTAACGAAATTGTTAGTAGAACTATGCCGATTACAGTTGCACCAGAGTAGTCATACTGCTCTAAGCGTTGAAAAATTAGCACAGGTGCAATCAAATCTTGAAAAGGTGTATTGGAAGAAATAATTACAGTTGAACCATATTCACCCACTGCACGGGAGAAACCCAAAGCCACACCAGTCAAAATTGTCGGAAATAAAGGCGGCAAAATCACCTTCCAAAAAGTCTGCCATTGGGAAGCACCCAAACTCCACGCGGCTTCTTCTATTTCATGTTCCATTTCTTGCAACACGGGTTGCACAGTCCTCACCACAAAAGGTAATGAGATAAAGATCATTGCCACCCCTACTCCCAAACGAGTAAAAGATACTTTAATTCCTAGTGGTTCTAATAGCGAACCAATCCAGCCGTTATTACTGTAAACTGTCGCCAGTGTTAGCCCGGCAACTGAAGTTGGTAGCGCAAAGGGTAAATCTACAGTGGCATCAATCAAGCGTTTTAACGGAAAGTCGTAGCGAACTAAAACCCAAGCAATTAAAGTCCCAAAAATCCCGTTGAGAAAAGCAGCACCAAGCGATGTTACAAAGGTGACATTATATGTTGCCAGGGCAATATCACTGGTGGCAATTTCCCAAAATTTAGCGGGAGGTTCCGTACTCGCTTTCAAAAACATGGCGGCAATGGGGAGAAATAACATTACCGTTAGATATCCCCAGGTAATTCGCCATGTCCAAGGAACTCGCCGCAATTGATTGAGAAAAGTCTTCCAGGCAGGAGTTTTATTGTTAACTTCTACAGAAGGGGATAAAGTCATAGCCAAAAACACAAAATTTTAAATTCTCAAAAAGTTTTGTCAGTAGTCAATTTATCCTCTCCGCGCCTCTGTCTTTAAAAGTTTGTTACGGAGGGAAACCCTCCGACGCTCGCGGACTCGCTCTAAGCGTTCGCGTAGCGTCTCGCAGAGAAGCGGGGCGTAGCCCGGTAAATTCATACCCAAATCTAACAACACCGTTTTTTTACTGACTATTGACTAATTACCGTTTCTTTTGGGCTTGAATTTGATCAAAAAGAGCGCCATCTGCGAAGAACTTCTTTTGAACCACATCCCAACCACCGTAGTTTTGAACGGTGCTTAAGGTTTTAACTTTGGGATACTTATCGGCAACTTCTTTTGTTTGGGCTACTGTCTCATCCACTGGGCGGAATCCCCATTTGGCAAATTCTTCTTGTGCTTCTGGAGTGTAGAGGTATTTAACAAAAGCTTCAGCAACTTCCCGTGTGCCGTGCTTATCGACATTCTTATCGACTACTGCGATCGGATTGTCGATAGAGATATTCACATCAGGGATAATATAATCAATCTTCTGGCCTTTTTGTTGAGCAAAAACAATCTCGTTTTCATAATTAATCAAGACATCCCCTTGACCTTGTTTGAAAAACGCATCAGTTGCTTCACGGGCATCTTTTGTTAAAAGAGGTACATTATTATAGATTTTAGTCACAAATTCTGTAGCTTTAGCCTCATTACCCCCAGTTTTAATCACCGAGTTCCACAAAGCCAAGAAATTCCAACGAGCAATACCCGATGTTTTGGGGTCGGCGGTAATGAGTTTTACTTGATCTTTCTCCAAGTCTGCCCAGGTTTTTATGCCTTTGGGATTTCCTGGACGCGTCACTATTGCTGCAACCGACTTGGAAACAATGCCATCATTAGGTACTTCTTTCTCCCATCCTGGCTGAATCAGTCCAGCCTTTTCGATCTTTTGAGTGTCTAATGCTAGTGCCAAGTGAACAACATCTGCTTCTAAACCATCAATGACAGCACGAGTTTGGGAACCAGAACCGCCATAGCTTTGGTTAAAGGTGACAGTTTGGTTATGTTCTTGCTTCCACTTGTCTACAAACTTGGGAATGATGGCTTCGTGGGCTGCTTTGGTAACGGCAAAAGAAACCAGAGTTAATTCAACATTCTGCTTGTTAGCAGATACAGGACTAGCTCCTGGAGTTTGGGCGACAGAATTAGAATTACTTGCATTTCCACCAGAGCAGGCGGCTAGCGCTACACTCAAGGCGGTTCCTAGCAAAAATAGTGATACGAAGCCTCTAAGCGAATGTACGCTGAATCGCTTTGCTTGTAATCTTTTCAGTGAGCGTTGCCACAAAGCCATGCTTTTCCTCCTCTAAATCCACGGTTAGTTGATGGGAATACAGTGATATGTATTTATATTACTGGATAGTTGCAAGTATTTTAGT
>JBBSOP010000520.1:0-3785 GCA_038259655.1 Chroococcales cyanobacterium | reverse complement strand
GTCCATTGCAGCATTTGTTGATAAAGGCTTTCCATTGGTGGTAATTTACTCAACCACCTGTGCTTGAGCCATTCTTGCCACTGGTTTAAACCTAGCCAACCCGAAAAGGCTATTGTAGTTGCCAAGATTAAGCCAGTCAATACACCTAGCCAACCTTGGGTGAATAAAGCGAAAAACCAAGCGATCGCCCGACTCACATAGCTAAATATTATCCCAAATACATTATTCAACAAACCCGTAACTGGCGAAGGTAGCCACCCAGCCACCCAGTGCCAAACCTGCCGCAAGACGCTAAAAGTCTGAGTATCTTCAATTGAGGGGGGAATCAAAGGATGGTTGGGAATTGGATCAAAAGCAAACCAGCCATATTTAGGAAAATACACTTCTGTCATCGCGTAAGCGTCTGTGTTACGGACAACATACATCCCCGTAAATGGATTAAATTCCCCAGCTCCAAAACCCGCCACTAACCGCGCTGGGATGCCAATAGAACGTAACATCACTGTGAGAACTGTCGAAAAGTGATCTGGATATCCGCCCTTGTACTTAAACAAAAACGCTTCTACCAAGTCGTCTTTCTCTGCTAAATAAGGCAGATCTAAGGGATTTTGCGGAATAGAATAATTTTGCTTGACATACTGAGCCAGATAAAGAGCCTTTTCGTAAGGTGAATCTAAGGTTTTTAAAGATTTTCCCACCCGTTCACGGTTGTAGTTGGCAAGAATTTCTTCAGTACGTTCCCTGACTTTTGGCTCAATTTCGGGAGGAACTTGTAGATAATAATCTGTAATTTTTTTTAAATACTCAGTAGAAGCCTTTCCTAAAGCAGCGCGATCGCGGTATGGTACTTTGGAAATAATTGTGTAAGTCAGGTCTTCGGATAGTCCTACAGGTGCGCGCAATCCATCTTCTTGATCAATCGCAATGATTGGTGTGGGAAAGTAAACTTCTTGGGGAAAAGTCATCGCTGGAATCAGGTTAGGCAAATCTGAAACCATTGTGTAAGTTTGCACAACATCTCTAGTTTTACCAATAATATCTGGTATAGCCACATAAATTTGGTAAGACCAAGGCGATCGCTTGATAGTCCTCACCTTTTCATTGCGGGAAATTTCCCAACCTTTACCTGTATAACGGTCAAATGCCAACACTCGCCAAAAACCCTCAGCTTGCGATCGCACTCGCATTACTACTTTGGGTTTCATCTCTCCGCGCAGGTTTTGGTTAATTTGGCTATTAAAACCGTAATAAAAACCGTTATCTAAGCGTCCTGGTTGACCTGTTTGGCTTTGTCCTGTATTACTACCAACACTACCTTGATTCTTGGCGTTGCCTTGGCGGACATAACCAGGATTGATAATACTACGACCTGTAAAACTGCCTTTCACCTCAATCGGCGAACTGACGGGAAAAGTCCGTAGTTGATAACCAGGGAATCGAGGTAAAACAGCAAAAATTCCTAGTCCTAAACTTACAACTAAAGTAAAAAGTAAAAGATAAACAGGTATACGTGAAGATAATTTAATTTCTGTTGACTTTTGACTGGCTACTGTTGACTTTTTAAGTCCCAGTTGCGAACGGTAATTTAATCCTAAAGTCGGTAGGGCGATCGCTAAAAATAATAACAGCACTGGTGCAAAAGCTAAAGTTTGGCTCAGTGTTGCTGCCACACCTAATAAAATTATGCCTATAACTATGGAATAGCCCAAGTCTTTACGACGGGGCGTATCAAAGCTGTGGAGTATTTGCAGTTGAATTAATAACTCTGCTAATGCCAGCCGCGTATCGTTCAATTCTCCCAACAATCGCCCAAAAAAAGCACCCAGTGCAATTAACATGCCGATGGCGATGCAGAATTTAACGGTGACATTAGCATGGCGACGACGGTAGTAACTCCAAATTGCGCCAACTATACTTGGCGGTACTGCCCAAAGACTAAATGTTGTCTCGGTGGCAATATCTGTGGCCACAATTCCGATAATTACCAACGCTAGCACTAGCACACGCAAGGAAATTGTATCTTCCGCTTCTTTAAAAGGCGAACCCTGCGTATTTTGTCGCCAAACATGACCCATAGATAGAGGCCAAAACCGATTCATCCTGGATAATTTAAACATTAAGAGTGTAAGCAACCTGATGATGTAGATGCCATGACACAATGCTGGGGATGTCAACTGACTACCCCTGCTTTCAGACTCTATTTTTCAGGAAGTCCCTCTTAAGAAAACAGGAACTCCCCGAAGGAGGCCTTTGGGAGTCTAAGTATCTCGTACATTATGTCTTTTTAATTGCTGTTGATCGTAGAAACCCGAATGGCCGTTTGCAAAAAAGTAGAAACCCTAATGATCGGTTATTAAAAAAAGATCAGGTGCAAAACCAAGAAAATCATCTTAATTTGTCGACGTTGATCAACCTAGAATGCTAGCGGTGTATATAGTGGCTAGATCGTCGGATTAATCACAAACAACAACGGCTGTTCGTCTAGTTCTGGAAACTCAACTTCCAGGGTATAAGTCGGGTTCAGTTGTTGACAGTGTAATTCCACACTCAAATTTCCTGAACCAGAAGATTTTGCTGTAGCTTTACTACCGCTGCCTTGCAGTTTCAAAATACCTTTAGTAGGCAAATCACTATGAACATGTAACTGTGTCCACTGACCTTGAGATACGTATTCTACTCTCAAGGTGAGAAGACCTGCACTAGTTAGCCATTGTCTCTCAACTAGTGGATGGGATGGCGATACTGGTAGAGTTAAATTTTCTAACAGTTGTTTAGCAGCCAGTAGCGACAATGCCATTTGCTGACGCGGTTGTAAATCAAAGTAATCGCTCTGAATACTAGGCATCATAGCCAGTGTATCTACAGATCGATAGGTGCTTCTTAGCACCAATCCAGCTATGTTATTGAGTGTTTGAGATTCACTAGGGAAAAAGCCCTCAACTACTTGAACTAACTTTGCCCCTAATGGCAGTGAAGATGTAATCAGCGTTTGGCACTGTTCTAGTAATTCCCGGAAAACGTTCTCCGGCAAGGAAATGGGTAGGTTCAGCTTGGAGCGCTGTGCCATCCATCCCCCAGCATTACTGAGTACTAGCGATCGCTCTTCAATACAATCTGGATACTCGACTATTTGTGATTCCCAGGGGAATAACGGCGGGTGGTTTTCGGTTTGGATTTGTAACCGACGCTTGAGGACGGCTTGGAAACGTTCTTGCACAGTAGGAATTTCTCCCAATTGAAAGGTTTGGGGGGTTCCTCCCAATTTTGGCTGACTACTTTTTGGTGTAGCTGCTTGCTTGAGAGGGTTATCCACCCCGTCAACTTCCTCACAATCTACCAAGTTCTGCTCGTGAGTATTGATATTATCTACCAACAACCAATCAAGCAAATGGTCTTGTAAGGATTCTGAGTCACTATTCATGAGTAGATGCACCTGATCCGGACACTAGGGAGTTACGAATTTCCCAAGCTTGTTCAAGAATTTTAAACCATCGTTTTTGTAATTGGGCTGTCGATAGTCCTAAAGTCTTGGCAATTTTTTCGTCTGGCTGTCCTTGTTGCTTTAAATCCAGTAGCGATCGCTGTTTATCGTCTAACTGTGATGTGTATGCTTGCCATTGCTGAGGAGTTAAGCCCAAGTTGGTGTTTAGTGAAGCTTCTAACCATTCATGAACTAACTCCCAGCGATGCAACAAGGCAAACCGAATTAAATGATATTTGAAGCGCTGTTGTAAGTAATCTCGCTGACGAGGAGTTAAACCTAAAACTGACTCAATTTCCTGTGT
>JBBSOP010000519.1:0-3795 GCA_038259655.1 Chroococcales cyanobacterium | reverse complement strand
CATATACTAAGGGATTGATAGCTTGTCGTCCTACACTCAATCGCCGTCCTCAAAAACTCCTCACCGTTTCCGATTACATGAATGCAGAGGAAACATCCACAGGACAAATATTAATTCAAGCAAAAGAACCACCTCAACCTATAGAAGTTACAACCGAGGAAATATCTGCAAGATTAAATAATCTCAGTGAAAAGCCACCTCTATTACAAATCCGTGACCTCAAGGTAGGCTTTCCGGTGCGGGGCGCATTTGGCAGTACAAAACGCTACACTATGGCAGTAAATGGCGTTTCTTTTGATGTCAAACCAGGGGAAACATTGGGCTTGGTAGGAGAATCTGGTTGTGGTAAAACTACCCTTGGTAGAACTTTGCTGCGATTAATCGAACCAATGAGTGGTCATATCATCTTTGATGGCCAAGATATTACTAACCTCAAAGGCAAACCGTTGCAAAAACTGCGACGAGAAATGCAAATAGTTTTTCAAAATCCCTTTAGTTCTCTTGACCCGCGCATGAAGATTGGTGATGCTGTAATGGAACCGTTGTTAATTCACTCTGTGGGGAAGACAAAAAAACAACGACAAGAACGTGTTGCGGAACTTTTAGAAAGAGTAGGATTAAGTGCAGATGCAATGAACCGCTATCCTCATCAATTTTCTGGTGGTCAACGTCAGCGGGTTTGTATCGCTCGTTCTTTAGCATTAAATCCGAGGTTTATTATCTGCGATGAATCAGTTTCCGCGCTGGATGTGTCGGTACAGGCGCAGGTATTGAATCTTTTGAAAGAATTGCAAGATGAATTTCAGCTAACTTATATTTTCATTTCCCATGATTTAAGTGTAGTAAAATTTATGAGCGATCGCATCTTGGTAATGAATCGCGGTGAAATTGTTGAGCAAGGTACATCCGAAAGCATCTACCGTGAACCGAAAGAAGAGTACACGCAAAAATTAATCGCTTCAATTCCTACTGGTAGTCCAGAACGGGTGCAAAGTCGGCACAGTTTGTAGTGGGGACTTTAGTCCTCAAAAGCCAGGACTTCAGTCCTGACTACGAACATTTTTCATACAAATTCATTGCTACAACCAATGATGATGAATTTTAATTTTTCGGCTTTGCATTGCGTATTCAAATAAATCTGTTGATAATGCTTCTTCTACAGGCCAAACTCCTGGTTTATTCAACTTTCCTTCTAACAGCAATTGGCCAATACTTCCTGTCCCACAACCAGAAGCCACGGCTGTATTTTCATGGACTAGAGTTGAACAATAAATAGCTATTTCACCATTTTTTAGCCCTGTAACTTCTGAACGCACTGCTACCCCAATACCACTAAAACGATTGGTGACATCTGTCATAAAGTGGCTGACATAAGATAAAAACTCAATCGCCCCACGTTGCTTCATTAACGGTTTGGGAAAAATGTGGGCTGCAATCCATGTCAGGTGATTGTAAAAATCGGGAATAGAACCAAATTTAGTAATTACAGTTTTAACTGATGGGAAAGCGTGGGGTAGTGTAAAGGTTTCTGGCATATCAAACCAGTAAACCCCACTGCGTCCATAGGGAGATGGAAATTCAATAATTTCCCTTTCACTGTAAGGCTTGACTATTTGCCATTTTCCATCTATCCATGATTCAAAAGGATGTTGCAATCCTAAAAAAGTTGTCCGCATGACTGTGACACCAGCACCACCAGAACCAGATACTAAATAACTGAGATGAATTTTTTGGGCTTGATCAAATTGCTCGACCCCTTGACGTACCATACTATTAGAAATACCAGGAAAAATCCCGGTATTCACAATTGCTGTCACCCCAGCAGCGGCGGCTTGTTCACGATAATTTAGAGCCTTACTGGTATAAGAACGGTGGTCGCTGACATCTAGATAGTTAACGCCTTGTTCTATGCAGAGTTTGAGAACATTGGCATCTCGGTAATGAAATGGCCCGGCACAGTGGATGACTAAATTAGAGTTAGCGATCGCTTCTTGCAGTTTACCAATTTCCGCTAAGTCTAACACCAAAAACTTGACTTGCTCTCCCATAGACAAGCTTCCACCCCTGCCTATCTCTGGGGAACGTCCAGTAATCGTAATTTGTGCCTGGGTGTGGGTGGCTAAATCCTGAGCAACACTGCTACCAATCCGTCCCCGTCCTCCAAGAATTAAAACGCGGTCTGTCATTACTCCGACATGGGTAACACCAACTTCATTTGACCAGTTCTATGTCCTGTTTGTCATCGGTAGCAAGGATGACTTGCTAACTAATCAAGGAGGACTTGGAAATTATTCTGAGGTTTTTGTTCATTATTGATCTATAGGAGGATGCAAATCACAAGGCTCGCATATTTACAAATACTTAATTTTTATCTTTAAATTTGTTTTTGTTAAATTATGTATTAAAAATTGCTTACTTGTGAATAGCTTGGAGACGCGCCTGTAGATTCTGAGTCTAGGCACTATTTCGCTTGAACTCAAGATCAGACAAACATTTGAGGCAGTTCAGTAAAAACACTTAACTCTTGATTTTCCGACCTGACTCATGAAAGTAAAGTCTGCTTACAGCTTACTTTGTAGATCAAATTTTTTAGCCATTTTCGCAACTCTGGTCTACTATAGGATTAGAGTAAATAAAAAATAGCGATCGCGTACATATATTGGGCTGATTAAGCTAATCAGCGCTGTCTACCTGGTCATTGCTGCTGGTACATACAGTAGTTTAGGGTTAGAAGCGTTAATTAAGCTGTGATGAAAAGCTAGTCAAAAATCAGGCAAGTATCATTTCATCACTGCCATTTAGCTACCTACTTCAGCATTACTGAGAGTAGTTGTCAGCCACATCTGTTTTGTATGATCAATTTCTGAATAGATGACTTTTGGGGCTAGTTACATCTAAACTGTCTCTTCAATTTGGGGTTTTATCGATTCAGTAACCTAACTAAACTAAACTTTACTTGTTTAAGTCCAAAGGACTTTAACTTGTTTTTCTGCATCTTGCGTTTGCATACTCCACTCACAGTTTACAAATTAATTTGTCAGATCCTCGCACACTTCTACATCTAAATAAATGTCATGACTGATTTTGACTTTATACTAACTATCTGCATCATAGCCGTAGCCTATCTATCCAGCGTTTATTTGTGGATATCTATTTCTCATCACTCAAATGAATAGATTGAGTGCTGCAATGTTAATTGCAAAGTAAATTTCAATTTTTGCTGAGGTCTGTAAGAACACAAACCAATGTAGCATTGTGGCAATGAATCAGTGAAAATTAACCGCGCATCTTCAGAGGTAGTTATGCTAAACTCCTGACAGGAGTTTAGCCATATACCAATTTGTACACCAATCTGAATAAATGCTTGTTCTATTGCCAGAAATTCTTACAATTAGAGAGATACAAATTGGCTTAATAGGGCTAGTAATAGGCTCTTTGGTTTTTGTATTTGGTCGTTTAACTGTTTTATTAATTAATTTACTCTTGCAACGTTTAAATTTTATTCCAATTAGTGATATCAACCAAAAATTATTTAAGCCTAATCAAAGCTTAATAATTGTGGTGGCGGTGATGGCAATTGTCGAGGTGATTACATCTTTGCTGCCGAGAAATCGCTGGACTAATCCATTAGAAATTATTACTAGTTTAACTTTAGCGATCGCAGCTAGTTGGCTAGCATCTCAATTATTTAAAAAGTTTTTTGATTTTTATTTATTAAACGCGGCTTTTAACAGTGGACAGAAAATCAGTAGCGAGTTACTCATTCTTGTCAAATGGGCTGCTAATCTGATTATT
>JBBSOP010000518.1:0-3811 GCA_038259655.1 Chroococcales cyanobacterium | reverse complement strand
GGCGTATTTTTTCCTGCTCATTTTCTGCCATCATTCTTCCTCAAACTCTCATGACTTTGGATTTGCCATCAAAAAGTATTACTCCAACTAGATCTAACTTTCAGTCCCCATTTTTTGAAAAATTAGCATTTTCAGATAGTGCAACCTATAAGGTATTAACTCCGTTGTTTCGACCATGATTAATTATCTGGAAGGGTATAATTACCAGCCAATTTTGTAATACAGAAGTTCTGAAATTTTCCTCCACCTGTAATCAGAATTGGAAAATCTAAAACTTTTGCTCAATATACTCCAGTTTAATTTTTTATTAAATATCTAGAATAAGTTCTCTCACCTGATATGATACATGGTAAAAATGCGGATTTTTATCTGGGATAGAGGGGAACTAGTAAGAAACCACAACTAAATTTTATTAAGCGACTCAATATGTCAATTTGTAAAGAAAGTATTGGTAAATATACTGATAGAATCAGACTAATCACAAAAAAATTTCAATTATACTAATCGTTTCTATAAAGTAATAGTAATGAGTTAAGTGAGTAATCAACAATACTGCAAAACTATACATCACTTCTAAACTAGGATATATCAATAAAATAGCTCTTAATATTTTCTAGTGTTACTTTAAGTCCTTAGTTGGCGAATGAGTAATTAGCCAACAGCGAACTTTTAGACTTCAGAATGGATTATAGAGTATGGAAAAGTAGAGTCCATCTTCTTGCCACGTTCTTCCCTGCGATTGAACAGATATTAAAGGAATACCCCAATCTAGACGCGCACTGAAGCGATCGCCCTGTGACCAGCGCAAGCCAAAACCTAAAGAAGCAAGGGTGTTAGGGTCGGGATTATCTTTACTTGAATTATTCCAGGCAATACCGAAATCAATAAAAGGAGCAACCTGCAACATACTATCTGTTTGAGGTAAGCGGAAAATTGGTATTTGAACTTCAGCAGAAGCAAAAGTGCCATTATCTGTCAGCAATAAATCTTGACGGTAGCCTCTAACGCTGTCTAGCCCACCTATGCCAAACTGTTCTAAAGGTAAAAGCGCTTTAGATGCTAGTTGCGTATTTGCACGAAGTATCAGGATGGTATCAGGAGCTAAAAGACGTGCCCATTGTGCTTGTCCTTGCCATGCAAAAAAGCGGCTATCTGGAGCTTCGGAGTTAATCGTGGCATCAAAAGCACCTATACCTAGATTGAATTGAGAACGCAAAGCAATCACTTCACGACTATTACGAGATGTCCATTCTTGAAAAAAACGCAACGCAGATATGCGTGTGCGTCCTTCTGCATCAGATCCGGGTGAAATTTCATTATTTAATTCTGGGAAAGATAAAGAAGATACTTCACTCTCACGTCGAGAGGCTGTTAGACCAAAAGCAAATTCCTGCGTGGGAGTTTGGATTACTGGCTGGCGGAACGTCAGTTCGTAGTAGCGAGAAGAAGATTCAATATCTAAGATGTCGAAAGAATCTTCGATGACATTGCTTGATGCAGTGCCAAAGTTGAAAGAAAGTGTTCCATTATAAGGATTTATAGGCAAAGTATAGCTAGCATCAAAGACGTTACTACCATCGGTATTAGTGTAAGCTAGACTTAAACCATCTCCTAGTCCTAGTAAGTTAGCTTCACCGACTTGTAATCGGCGACGAAAGCTACCCACGCTAGGCGATCGCCCATTATCCAAAGCTATTTGAGTATTGAAAGATCGCGCCTCTTTAATCTTGACTTGTAGCACACTCTCCCCTGGACGCGACCCTGCTGACAAATCAGCAGATAAATTTTGAATTAAAGGATTGAGTTGTAATAATTGTAGTGCTTCTAACAATCTTTCCCGATTCAGCGGTGCTGATGTCGCTATTGCTAGACGGCTACGTACATAATTAGAGTTGAGTCTTTGAGTACCAGTTATCTGGATATCTTCCAACTTACCTTCAACTACCTGGATTTTAATTACACCGGACTTAATTGTTTGAGGGGGAATATAAGCACCAGAGGTAATGTAGCCCTTTTTAATGTATAAATCAGTAATTTTAGAACGAGCTTGAAAAACTTCAGCCAGAGAAATAGGTTTTTTGGTAAATTCAGCAGTGACTTGGGCTAATTCTTCAAGACTGAATACTGTACTACCAATAACTTCAAACTTTTCTACGGTGATAGTTTGGGGACTTTTTTCAGGTAATTGCTGCTCAGGTGTAGCCGATGGCGCAGAGGGTGGTAGTAATTCTACTGGTGGAGGAAGTTGCTGTGGTAGTTGTGGTGATGGCAATGGAGAAGGTACAGGTGGTTGAACATCTTGCGGTGGTGGAAGTTGCTGCGATAAGATTAAATCGCTATTGGGTAATTGTGTAGTATTGATAGCTCGGACTTTTAAAGGTCTATTAATTGAACTGCTAAGCAACACAAATATACTCACCTGTAAACAGGACACTGCAAAGTTCAGAGAGCATTTATCGAGCATGGCACTGGATTGGTTTTTGCCAGAAATTAAGGGATGTACGGAAACTGTTTCAAAGGATATCGACCTAAATTAAGTTGCAGATGCAGGTGATACCTACGGTAAGCTACGCCAACGCACTGATGAATAACTGCATGATAAAAGTATTAGCCCGAACTCCAATCAGATCAATAATTCATCCATTAGATAGATTAATCGATTGAGGATGTCGCCTCGCTAGTCAGACGACAGGTAATGTTTAGGTTTCTATGATTAATTTATCAACAAACATAAAGCTCAAAACACAGTAGCAAAGAATCATTATTGCTTAGCGACAGCAACCATAGCAAGTTATGCAACGAGTTAGTCAAATAGAAGGCGTAGAAATACCCAAAGCTGTTCATCATGCTCGTGTAGTCGTAGAGATGTTGAGTGAAGCAATTAGCCCAGCGAGGTCAATGATATTCGTTCTCAACTTTCGCCAGACTATAATTCATTACTTGAGGCAGGAAGCCAAGGATAAATGTGCGCTAATACTTAAAAACTGATTTCCTGAGACAACACAATTAGGTAGGAGCTTAACACCATGCTATTTCAAGACCGAACATCAGCAGGTCAATTGTTAGCAAGGCAGCTAGCAGATTATGCTAACCGCCCAGATGTGCTGGTGTTAGCTTTACCTAGGGGTGGTGTTCCTGTGGCATTTGAAGTGGCCAAAGCATTAAATGCTACTTTAGATGTGCTTGTGGTTCGCAAGCTAGGCGTGCCTAATGACAAAGAACTGGCAATGGGAGCATTAGCTAAACTCCCTAAAACGGGACTTGCATCCGATGGCGTGCGGGTACTCAACCAAGATATTGTGCATCAACTAAATATTTCCGATGAGACAATAGCCAGCATCGTCGTCCAAGAACAACGAGAGCTAGAGCGACGGGAACAGCTTTATCGAGACAATCGCCCCTTCCCAGATTTATGGGCGCGCACTGTCATATTGGTAGATGATGGTTTAGCAACAGGTGCAACAATGAGGGCTGCGGTGATTGCGGTGCGTCAACAACAACCTGCTCGTATTGTTGTTGCTGTACCAGTCGCTGCGCTCGAAACTTACCAAGAATTGAAAAGTAAGGTAGAAAATATTGTCTGTGCCGCCACACCCAACCCCTTCTATAGTGTTGGTCGTTGGTATGAAATATTTCCACAAACTACAGACGATGAAGTCCGCAGCTTACTTAACAAAAGCTACAAAAAACTATCAACCATAAAATAATCTAATTGCATGTTAAGGCTCAAGTGATTAGACCTATCTTTAAAATAAATTTTGTGGGAAAATAAACAGAAAAATGTAACCATGTATATCAATAATGACAAGTC
>JBBSOP010000517.1:0-3824 GCA_038259655.1 Chroococcales cyanobacterium | reverse complement strand
ATTATGCAATACAGTTTTTCTTATTGCCTCTCTCCTAACATAGCTTTTAGCTTTGAGGATGTACCTCATAGCTGCCGGAAGTGCTGTATTATCGTTTGAGTCTCTGAACTAGAGTTTAGACTAGGCAACAAGAAAAGACTCAGCAACGCTGAGTTGAAAAGAAACAGACTTCAGATATGAAAATCTTATGCCATCTTAATGTGGATAACTTTGATTTTTATGGACGCAAGTTGAGGGTTTTGGGTAAAGGTAAGGGAACGAATGAAGAATATTTGGATATGTCCAAGGATGTGGCGGCTGCTCTGGCAGATTGGTTAATTGTTAGGGGGAATTTAAATGTTAATTTACCAATTTTTACGGCGTTAGATTTTCACAACTCTGGGCATAGATTAACTACGGATGCTGTCTATAAAATAGTGGCTACTGCTTTTAAGGCGGTGGGGGTGAAGAAACCGATGTCACCGCACAGGGTCAGGCATTCGGCAATTACGGCGGCGCTTGATGCAACTGATGGGAATATTAGAAAGGTGCAGAAATTGAGCCGTCATGCTGACCCGCGAACGCTGATGATTTATGACGATAATCGGAATCAAGACCTGTGGGAGATGTCATAATTGTTGACGGGAATGCTCAAGTATTCGGATAAATAAAAATTAATAATTCGAGTAATTAGAGGAGATTTTTATTTAATAAATGCTAATGAAATCTGTTTAATAATATTTAAATAAAAACTCAAGTAACCTAGAAAAGGAAACTCAGTCAAAAGAGCTAAACTCCTCTTGGAGCATTGATAACAAGATGGGCTGAGAAAAAGTTTCCACAAATTCCACCACAATTGTTTGCCATTCACTTATGAGCCAGTATATTCTTAGTAGTCTCACATCTGATGAAGAACTTAATTTTTCTGAAGAAGCAGAGGTTTTCGTTTTTCCCACTTCTTTCGCCCAGCAGCGATTGTGGTTTCTCGACCAGTTAGCACCGGGGAATCCATTTTACAACGTGTCAACAGCACTTCGCCTGACAGGTTCCCTCAACTTCACCGCCTTAAAGCAGACATTCAACGAAATTGTACGTCGCCACGAAACCTTACGCACTACGTTTGTTATGGTAGAGCAGCAACCAGTACAGGCGATCGCACCCAGCGTAACAATACCTCTTCCCCTAATAGATCTACGCAATTTCGAGAGCCAAGAACGTGAGACACAAGTGGAGCAAATCGTAACCCAAGAGGCTCAACATCCTTTCAATCTCACCACCGGGCCATTGCTGCGAGTAAAGCTGCTACAACTGGATGAAGCAGAATATCTGCTGCTGCTTAATCTACATCACATTGTTGCCGATGGCTGGTCAATTGGAGTGCTAATTAGAGAATTGGGAATATTATACACAGCCTTTGCAGAGGATCATCGATGTCTAACTACAAGCGACTCCCGAAGTTCCGAATCTCCTTCCCTGCGGGACGCGCAAGGGACAAAGACGCGACGCGAACAAAGTCAGCCTCCGCTCAGACTTCTCTCCATGTCTACTTCTCTGCCAGAACTACCCATTCAATATGCAGATTTCGCCCAATGGCAACGGGAGTGGCTGCAAGGAGTGGGAGCAAACGGTTGTTCGCCTCTACAAACCCAGTTAGCTTATTGGCAAAAGCAATTAGAGGGGATTTCGGTATTGAATCTCCCCACCAAGCAACTGAGACCAGCAGTTCCTAGCTACAGGGGTGCAAAACAATTTTTAGAGCTATCACACTCCTTAACTCAAGCGCTAGAGGCATTGAGTTACCAAGAAGGCGTTACCTTGTTCATGACAATGCTGGCAGCGTTTGGGACTTTGCTCTATCGCTACACGCAGCAAGAGGATATTGTAGTAGGTTCACCTATTGCTAATCGCAATCGTAGCGAACTAGAAGGATTAATTGGTTTTTTTGTCAATAGCTTGGTGCTACGTACAGATTTCTCAGGTCAGCCGACGTTTCGAGAATTGTTGAATCGAGTCAGAGAGGTAACTTTAGGAGCATACAGCCATCAGGACTTTCCTTTTGAAAAGCTGGTAGAGGAACTGCATCCAGAGCGAGATTTGAGCCGCAATCCCTTATTTCAGGTTGTATTTAGCCTCCAAAACACTCCAATCGTTGCGCTAGAGTTACCTGGGTTAACGCTTTCGCTATTTGAATACGACAGCAAAACTGCAAAGCTTGATTTAGAGTTGCATCTGTGGCAGGACTTGGATAGTTTGAAAGGACAAATGGTTTATAGCACCGATTTATTTGATGACACGACCATTACCCGGATGCTGGGACATTTCCAAACGCTGCTAGAAAGCATTGTCGCCAATCCAGAACAGCGGATTTCAGATTTGTCTTTGCTTACTGAGGAAGAACGACAAGAGTTATTAATTGATTGGAATGACACTAAAAAAAACTACCCAGAGAACAAGTGTTTTCATCAGTTATTTGAAGCGCGGATGGAGGAAACTCCCGATGCGATCGCACTAGTATTCAACAAGCAGCAGTTAACCTACCGTGAACTAAATATCCGAGCTAACCAACTTGCACATCACCTACAAAAATTGGGGGTAGTACCTGACCTTATAGTAGGCATTTGCGTAGAGCGATCGCTAGAGATGATCGTCACATTATTAGGCATCCTCAAAGCGGGTGGAGCATACTTACCTTTAGATCCGAGCCTACCTCAAGAGCGTCTTAAATTTATGCTAAAAGATGCACAAGTTTCAGTATTGCTAACACAAGAAAAGTTGCTCAAGCATTTTGAAGACTTCTCGAATCCAATTATTTGCATAGATAAAGATTGGGCAACTATTACACAACACAGCCAAGAAAACCCGATTAGTTGCGTAACATTGGACAACTTAGCTTATGTCATCTACACCTCTGGCTCAACAGGAAAGCCTAAAGGCGTTTTGCTTCAGCATCGAGGATTATCCAACTTAGCGGCATCTCAGATTGAGGTTTTCAATTTACAACCGAGTAACTACATTCTGCAATTCGCCTCATTAAGTTTCGATGCCTCAATTTTTGAGATTGTCATGGCACTGCAAACAGGAGCAACTCTTTATTTAGCAAACAAAGAATCCCTTCTACCCGGACAACCTTTGCTCCAATTATTGCGAGAAAAAACTATTACTCACGTCACCCTTCCGCCAGCAGTATTAGCAGTCCTACCTACAGAATCACTTCCGGCATTACAAACTATTATTTGTGCAGGCGAATCTTGCACTGATGATATTGTAAAACGTTGGTGGAACTCTCAGCGTCGATTTTTTAACGCTTACGGCCCTACTGAAGCAACGGTTTGGTCAACCATTGCAGAGATTAGTACTATTAGTGAAAAGTTGCCCATTGGTCGCCCTATTGCTAACACTCAAATTTATATATTAGATAAACATTTACAACCTTTACCAATTGGAATTGCTGGCGAATTATATATAAGTGGTGAGGGATTGGCACAAGGCTATCTTAATCGCCCCGAATTAACTACTGAAAAATTTATTCTCAATCCTTTTAGTGATAAAAATAAAGCGCGCTTTTATCAGACAGGTGATTTAGCTCGGTATCGACCAGACGGTAATATTGAATTTTTAGGACGCATTGATAATCAAGTAAAAATTCGTGGATTCCGTATTGAGTTGTCAGAAATTGAGACAGTGCTGACTCAGCATCAAAGTGTACAAAAAGCAATAGTAATTGCTAAAGATAATCTATCTGATGATAAGTACTTAGTGGCTTATATTGTTCCCAATGTAGAGATACAAAATTTCCCGTCTCTACTACGTAAATTTTTAAAAGAAAAATTACCAGAATACATGAT
>JBBSOP010000516.1:0-3829 GCA_038259655.1 Chroococcales cyanobacterium | reverse complement strand
TTTAGATGAAAATTATGGTGTAATTTATCAATCTAAACAACGTCCCGGAAAAAGAATTGCTTTAATTTGGGATGGAGCTAGTTATCATCGGTCGGATGAAGTTAAAAAGTTTTTGTCAGACGTTAATCATCGCTATGAACCCTGTTCGGATCTCAAATAGGATTGCTATAGCAGAGTTGCTAGAGCTAGATGTTGAAAATATCAGAAAATACTTAGATCAACAACCTGAATAAAATAAATTTAATCACACAAAAATCTTGTAGCGACTGTCTTGGCGATCGCATCCACATTTTCGTGTAGCATCTCTTAAAGCAGCGATCGCATCTAAACACTGGCAAAACTAGCTGAAATTTGCTATATTAAACGTAGTCGTTATGAGTACGTTTAATTTTTATGGCTAACCCGACTGTAAAAAACTTGGTAATTATCGGTTCTGGGCCAGCAGGCTACACAGCGGCCATTTATGCAGGAAGAGCGAACCTAAAACCCATTGTATTTGAAGGTTTCCAAGCGGGAGGTTTACCTGGTGGACAACTGATGACAACAACGGAAGTAGAAAACTTTCCGGGATTTTCCCAAGGTATTACGGGGCCGGAATTAATGGATCAAATGAAGGCACAGGCGGAGCGTTGGGGGGCTGAGTTATATACTGAGGATGTGATCTCAGTTGACTTGAGCCAACGTCCTTTTACTGTGCGCTCAGATGAAAGGGAAGTTAAAACCAATAGCCTAATTATTGCTACTGGTGCAACTGCAAAACGTTTAGGTTTACCTAGTGAGCATGAATTTTGGAGCCGGGGTATCTCGGCTTGTGCAATTTGTGATGGTGCTACGCCAATTTTCCACGGTGCAGAACTAGCTGTAATTGGTGCTGGTGATTCGGCGGCGGAAGAGTCAATTTACCTGACTAAATACGGCTCGAAGGTAAATCTATTAGTACGCTCTGATACAATGCGGGCTTCTAAAGCCATGCAAGACCGCGTTTTGAATAACCCGAAAATCCAAGTGCATTGGAACACAGAAGCTGTGGATATTTTCGGCGATGGTCACATGAACGGGGTGAAAGTCCGCAACAATAAAACTGGTGAAGAAAGCGAACTACACGCTAAAGGCCTGTTCTACGCCGTTGGTCACACTCCTAATACTTCACTATTTAAAGGACAACTAGAACTAGATGAAGTGGGTTACATTGTTACCAAGCACGGGACTGTAGAAACCAGTGTAGAAGGCGTTTTTGCCGCTGGTGATGTACAAGATCACGAGTTTCGTCAAGCAATTACAGCCGCGGGTACTGGCTGTATGGCGGCAATGTTAGCTGAACGTTGGTTGTCTTCCACCGATTTAATTCAAGAGTTCCATCAACAGCCGGAAACTCCAGTTAATGAATTAGAACATCAGCCAGCTGCCAAGAAAACTGAAGCTGAGGAAGAAGCCGGATTTAATTTACAAGCAACGCGCCATGAGGGGGGTTATGCTTTAAGGAAATTATTCCATGAAAGCGATCGCCTACTTATTGTCAAATATGTCTCCCCAGGTTGCGGCCCTTGTCATACCCTCAAACCTATTCTCAATAAAGTGGTAGATGAATTTGACGGCAAAATCCACTTTGTAGAAATTGACATCGACAAAGACCGCGATATTGCCGAGAATGCTAATGTAACTGGGACACCAACAATTCAATTCTTCAAAAATCAAGATTTGTTGAAGGAAGTTAAAGGCGTGAAGCAAAAGAGCGAATATCGCCAATTGATTGAAAGCAATCTCTAAGCAGCGGTGAGTAGGGGGTGGAAAATTAGAAAGTAGGAAAGAAATTTTGACTATAACCTAATTAACGTGAGTTCGACGTTTGAAAAAACTCCGCTTCCATTCCTCTCCCCTGCAAGTGGCGTAGAGGCTTTAAAACCTTAATTTTTCGTTCGTGGTTTAGGCTATTCAAGCCCCTCTCCGCGTCGAAGAGGGGTTGGGGTGAGGTTCATCGAACTCACGTAATTTTAGTGGAGGATTGAACCTAACACTAAATTCCTAGCTCCACAGCAATTATTCATCAAAGTCGCCGTTCAACTTAGCGATTGATCGTCAATAGCAGCAAATTTTATTAAGTTTGATAATGCTACTAATAAAAAGGACTTGCAAATAGCCAAGTTAACCAATCAACTTCTGCCAGGTAATTCCTCCTACAATCCCATCAGCAAGCAAACCATTCTGCCTTTGATATGTTTTAATTGCCTCTTCTGTCTGGGGGCCATAAACACCATCAACTTCAACACCCACACGATATTGTAAGTATCTAACCACGGGGCCACCAGCATGATTGGGTCTGACGATTCGTTTCGCTACAATCAAATTGATTGCATCCCAGGTAGTTTCGCCAGCAATTCCGTCGGCAGGAATCCCAAAAATGTTTTGAATTTTTTCTGTTGCAGATTTTGTAGCCCCACCCATGAGGTTATCTTCTACTAGAGGCTTGCCATAATTATCACTTATTTTGAGTCGATTTAAGGCTTTTTGTAGTCTGAGTACTGAAGTATCTGTGTTCTGCTCATCATCGGGGACAGGATTAACCGGAGTACTAGGCACTTGACCAGTTAAGCCTTTAACGATCGCATTAGCAATTGCTTCACCGTCATATAGTTTCATGTCTTTTGATGAATCGATGAAGCAACCTTCTACTAAAATCGCAGGCATATTTGTGTTTCTCAGAACAAATAAGTGGGAACCACTCTTAACTCCACGATTAAAAAAGCCTAACTTGGTAATTTCATCTAATACAGGCTTTGCTATTTTTCTGCCATTCTCACTAGTGGCGAATACTTCTGTACCATTAGCTTGCCCATTAAAAGCATTAAAATGAATGGAAACATAAATATCTACTTTTGACGCATTAGCCGTATCACATCTTTTTGCCAATGAATCGCGTACTGATACAGCCCTATCGGGCTTGCATGGTATTACTTGATGTCCCAAATCTTTTAACTTAGATATAACTTTGTTACCTACCTCTAAAGTTAAGTTATCTTCAAACCTTAATCCTCTAGCTCCAGTATCTGGAGGAGCATTATGACCAATATCAATTCCAAATTTCATGTGCTAATCCTCAACTACTTTTCGTAATACTTTAAGGCTTTTCAAGTTCCACATATCAAGTTTGGTTAATATTTTGGGTAGCAAACCTGATAAACATAATTATCTGTGATGATTACAACCATTATTCAAATAGTAACTCTTTGTAAAACCAGCTAGCTATGACAATTTTACCTAGTTATAGCAGGAGGCAGAAAGACGACATTAGCTTTACTTGAGGTATCCCCAACCACTAGCAAAATCTCTCAAAGAGAAGGCTTGATGCTGCACTATCGTTTTTAGCGTCTCACATTAGCACAAGACTACACTGTCTCCAGAAGGCAAGAGCTAAAAGCTGACATTCACCTTTCAAAATTGCTTAATCTATATGCTTTTTGCTATAGAGACTAAACCCAAGAGTACGCCTCATGTCAAACTATAGGATTAGTATTTGATTTTTGAAAAAACTCAGTACACTTATACCTCTGTTATTTACTGTTCCCTGTTCCCTACCTCTACAAGTAAGTTCAGGCATCAAATCGGATTCCTATATATGACAGTACTTATAATTTATTTGTTTCGATAGGGTTGTTGCTGTATTGATTTTATGCAACAACATAGAAGTTAATTAAATGCAGACATCTATAAATTATTCCTCAAAAGGTAATTTGGAGGAACAATTAACTTGAATACATTGTTGAATAATATCTCAACAGGAATACGCGATCGCTTGGCGTGCTTCTCCATCAAAAGCATCGAGCATCTGCTC
>JBBSOP010000515.1:0-3840 GCA_038259655.1 Chroococcales cyanobacterium | reverse complement strand
TTCAAGACTTGTCTTTAGAAACTGCTGGTATCCGTTAGGGGTAGAACTTCTAGACATCTTGCATAGGAATAGATATATAGCGCTTCTGGCTTGATTGCAATACGGTCAAACCAGAAGCGTTTTAGTGTTGAAAATTGTTGTATTGGTTAATGCCGATCGCGTTTTCCCGTTTCGGTTTACTGATCGCGTTGCCCAATTTTTAGCCATTCTGCGTTGCTATGCTCGTCTTATTGCCAGTTTAGGTGTTACTACTGAATAATAATAGTAATGCAAGAGTGCTGGAAGTTCGATAAAAGCTAGTTAAGGTTCTGCGGGTTAATAATAGTGTCGAAACTCGGTTTACTGTTACTTTATTTTCATGCAAGTCCCTTAAATCAAAAATTATTTAAATAATTTAATTTATGTCAGCAGAAAACTCTACCCCAAATGCCATCTGGATTATTACCGAAGAAGTGGCTGAAACCTCAAATACAACTACTGAAACAGTTACAGATAGTGTAACCAGAAGCGGTGGAGCCAGAAGCAGTGGTGATGTAGGAGGAAGACTCGGCGGAGTTGAAACCAAGGAAGAAATAACTTTCAGCCAAAAAAAAGGCGAACTAGTAATTACTAGACGCAAAGTAGAGGTAACTAAAATCAAGCAAGAAATGAAGGGATTTCTGCAAGCAATGCGGGAAATGCTTGATGAAGCAGAAGAACCTAATTCCAAAATGCAGTTAGATGAGGTTGAGCTTTCAGTAGAAGTTAATGGCGAAGGACAAGTTAGCCTGTTTGGGATTGGTGGTGGTAAAGCCGGCGGTAAAGGAGCGATGACTTTTAAATTCAAGCGGAAATAATTGGTATTTGAAGATGGGTAGGAATTGGGCGATCGCCATCGGCATTAATCAGTACAATAATCTTCAGCACCTAAACTACGCCGAATTAGATGCCAAAGCTATGCGCGATTGGTTTGGGAAGGAAGCCAAGTTTAATGAAGTTTTCCTGTTTACTGGCGATTCTCCCCCAATCGCAACTAATCCACCCATTCCCACTCAGCCGACTTACGGTAACTTGCGGCGGTTCTTAAGGGCAAACTTTGAAAAGCCATTGTTGGAACCAGGGGATAATCTCTGGTTTTTCTTTGCTGGTCATGGTTGTCGGGAAGGCGATCGCGATTATCTTATGCTAATAGATAGCGACCCAGGCGATGTAGAACATACAGCAATTCCTGTGGAATTTGTCACCCAAAGATTGCGCCGGAGTGGGGCAGATAATGTAGTGTTGTTTTTAGATGCTTGCCGCAATCAAGACGATAGAGGTGGTTTAGGAATAGGTAAAGAGCATCTAGGAGTTATTACTTTTTATTCTTGTAGTCCCAGTCAAAAGTCTTATGAAATTGAGCAGTTACAACATGGCTCATTCACCCAAGCATTGTTAGAAGGTTTGAAGATAGCAGGTGAAGGAAACTGCGCCACAGTAGAAAGGTTGGACAGATACTTGCAATCGAGAGTACCTACAATTAATCGGGAGTATCGGAAAACTCTGCAAAATCCATACACTATAGCCGAACCTGCCACCAAACTACACTTAATTTTATTACCTGACTACGCAACCGTTAATGATATTAACCAACTGAAACTAGATGCTTATCAAGCTGAAGTTACAGGAGATTGGGAATTAGCCAGACAGTTATGGCTGCGGGTAAATGTGGCTGCTAGAGGGTCAGATATGCAGGTAATTGAAGCATTTATCAGAATTGCCAACCGACAGGAACAGTCTTTTGTACCCCCAATAAATCCTCAGCCTGTTACTTCATCAAGGGGAGAGAGGTCAGTAACTCCTGAATTAAAGGGATTTAGTTTTGATGTGGTGACGGTAGATACTCAAGGTCAGGAAGTTAAACGAGAAAAACGTCAATCTCAATATTTTACAGAAAACTTAGGTAATGGTGTCATTTTAGAAATGGTTGCGATTCCCGGTGGCAAATTTATGATGGGTTCACCATCAGGGGATAAAAGCCGACGTTCAAGTGAAAGTCCGCAGCACAATGTAAATGTCCCTGATTTTTTTATGGATAAACATCCAGTTACCCAAGCGCAATGGAGAAGAGTAGCAGCGCTACCCAAAGTTAACCGTGACCTGAAAGCAGAACCATCTAATTTTTTTTGAAAAAACAGAGTATAAACTTCAGTCCGTGCCTAAATCCTGTAGCTGAAAAAATTCAGGGTTGAAAGCGAAAATGTTGAAGCGATCGCACTTGAGCAATAATTTCAAAGTCGCGATCATTGTGAATCAAAAGTAAATTATTCTCTAATGCAGCTTGAGCAATACAGCAATCAATCGGGCTGCGAATGGTTAGTCCTTGGCGGCGCAGGTCGTAGTAAATGCGAGCAGCCAACTGCCAGGAATGAGGCGTGGGTTCGATATAATCTTGTGTTTCAAGGTAAGTAGAAAGGATAGTCCATTCTTGCTCGTTCAGGCTACCTTGAAGCAGTTCAAGCTGAGTAAATCGAGTAAGGAAAATCTGACGATCAGCAATTAGGGTTTCAAGCTGCGGACGTACTTTACCAATGCGATCCCGAAAGACGCTGATCCAAACAGATGTATCAATCAGCAGCATGACGAGTTTCGCGCAGGGCTTTATGGTCAAAGTCCGGTGTGAACTGGATTTTTCCGGCGAGGTCGAGAAGATTTTTCTTTTTACGCAAGCGGACAAATTCTTGCAAAGCGAGGTTTAGCAGTTCTTCTTGAGTGGTGAGGTTGGTAAGTTGGAGAGCTTCGTTAAGAAGGGCTTCATCGAGGTTGAAAGTGATTTGCACGGGCTAACTATTGGAGAACTAGTTTTAATTACAATATGTTCTTTTGTATATTATATGCGTGCAGCACGTTTAGCTTTGCGTGCTTGTAATTTTTCCCAAGCGGCTTTGTACTCCGGTTTTGGTGTCAATGTAGCAATATAAGCCAAACGCTCTTTGTTGCGTTCTTCCCAATACTGGCGATTTTCTTGGGCTTGTTGCAGTACGCTCTGATATTCTGCTTCTACTTCAGCACGATGGTTATCAATATAAGACATTGCTGCATTGAACTGCTCATCGGTAATGTAGAAATAATTGCGAATTATATGGGGTGCATAACCTTTATGAATATAGTCCATCAATTGATACAAGGTGATGCGTGTACCTGCGATGGTCAGTCCGCGTTCTGTACGAATAATAGCCGGTTGGTCTGCAAGGGTTTTGCTCATTTCATGCTGCATAGTTATACACAGGAACTTCAGTAAAGTAATCTGGCTCTTGACCAGTCAGTATAATTTGCTGTAAATGCTCTACTGTTGAGGGTGCAAACAACTGTTCTCCTGTTTCTTCGTTGACACGAGCAGGTACATTCTCAATTACAAAAACTTGCCCATTGAGTTGGAGTGTATAAGTCACCAGTTTTTCAATTAGAACTTCTTGCTCATGACTCGTCATCATTGTTTCTCCCGTAAGTCCTAAACTCTTTGGGGGTTATTTCCATATTACTATTACGCCACACAAAACCGTCCCTCTCTGACTTCGAGAAGGACGGATCAGTTATCAAATTAATAGTTAACTGTTAACTTTTTCTCGTGTCCCTTACAACCGCCTTAATGATGGTGGTGTTCATGACCATGACCATGAGAACAGTTTTGTAGATCTTGGCTCATGAGGTTTTCACTTATTTCCTTGAGGGATTCATCTACAGGATTTAAACCAATCCAAGCATCAATCTTTTCGACATCAAAACCGACCTCACAGCGATCGCCTACTTGCAGCAAAGGACGGCGAATTAACATCGGATCTTTGAGCATTAACATCAAAGCGGTTTGTTCATCAGTGTTTT
>JBBSOP010000514.1:0-3844 GCA_038259655.1 Chroococcales cyanobacterium | reverse complement strand
AGTTTTACTAAATATTAGGTGCATCGCATATTTCTCAAATTGGTATTAAGTACCAATGTCAAAACAAAAGTCACCTGTTGATAACTAATAAATCATGCTGAAAATAGCTCATTTTTCTCGTTTTCTATTGACTACTTTATTAAGTATCAGTTGTACTAGCATTGCAAATGCCGAGCCGACCACAAAACTAACTGTTTTAGTGGGTGGTATACGTCACCAAAAAGGCGAGATTTGTTTGAGAGTTTACGCTAGTGAAAAAGGCTTTCCGATGAGTGACACTAGTGAAGTCCAAAGTGGTTGCACTAAAATTACAGGTTCATCTTTAAGAAAAGATTTCTACGGCTTAAAACCTGGAAATTACGCTGTGGCTGTAGTTGACGACCAAAACGGAAATCATAAACTTGACACAGATTTCTTTGGTATTCCGACAGAAGGTTTTGGTATTTCCAATAATCCGACTGTATCTATTACAACGGGAACACCAAAGTTTAGTAAGTCGAGTTTTTCAATGACAAAAAGTACAACAGTTAACATTTTCATGAAATACTCGCTCGACCCCTAGAAGAGAGCAGGGGAAGAAGAAGCAGAGGGGCAGGGAGCAGGGAGCAGGGGAGACAAGGGGACAAGGGGAGAGTTATTTCTCCCATGCCCCATGCTTCGCTCAATTGATAATTAAGAATTAAAAATTGAATCGATTTCATTTTTAATTTTTAATTTTTCATTTTTAATTCCCAAAGGGATGCCCAATGCCCCAATATCGGTATTACACAAAGCCCAATTTGCCGGAGACTATAGATTTCATGAAAGAGTTAGCGATATTTTTGTCTAAGTCTTTGCTGGGTTGGCTGGGTATTCAGGCGTGTATTACACTGGCGTTTTTATTGTATCTGCGATCGCGTCCCAAAAAGTCATTACCCGACGAGCAGTTACCGAAAACAGCAGTGGTTCTTTGCCTACGTGGAGCAGACCCATATCTATCTAACTGCTTGCAAGCGCTGTTAAAACAGAATTACCCACAGTACGATTTAAAACTGATCATCGATAGCCAAGAAGATCCTGCTTGGCAAATTGCTAGCGATACAATCAATAAACTAGCAGCAACTAACGTCCAAATCAGCCATTTGAGAATTATCCGCCACAATTGCAGTCTCAAATGTAGTGCTTTAGTACAGGCTGTTTCAGACTTGGATGATACTTACAAGGTAGTTGCTTTTGTAGATGCCGATACTATAGTTCATCCTAATTGGTTGCGTGAATTGGTTAGTCCTTTAACTAACCCCAAAGTCGGGGCGACAACCGGTAATCGTTGGTATGTACCAACGGGTAATTATTGGGGTTCTTTAGTTCGGTACGCGGGTAATGTTTCTACTATCGTGCAGATGTATTTATTTGGTGTTCCTTGGGGTGGAACTTTAGCAATCAAAACAGAAGTACTGCACAAAACAGGATTGCTAGATAAATGGGGACAAGCCTTTGGCGAAGACATGATGATGCACAATGTTCTCAAAAAACATCAGATGCAGATCAAATTTGTGCCTTCCCTAGTAATGTTGAATCGTGAAGAGTGCGATTTACTAAGTCTATTAGATAATCTCAAGCGCCTTGTACTTTCTTCTCGGCTGTATCATCCCCGTTGGTTAGCTTTAGTAAGCGAAGCTGTTTCTAGCATTTTGTTTCCTACTATGGCTATATTAGTGTTTCTAATATCCTTGGGAGATGCCCAATGGGAAGCGGCTGGCTTATTATTTGCTTCTTACAGCATCTATACTCTAGGACTACTCGTACTAATGCTGATTGTAGAACAAGGAGTACAGCGAGTAATTTCCGCCCAAGGTCAGCCAGTCACCAAATTGTCAGTTACAACGGTAGTGAAAATGTTGCTAGCAATCCCCTTGACACAGTGGGTATATGGGTTAGCAATGCTATCGTCTATTTGGATCTCCACAGTTAAATGGCGCGGTGTGATCTATCGCATTCAAGGGCCTTGGAATGTCCGACTGGTTGAATACCATCCTTATGATTTGTTGGATCAACCTGTTGATAGTAAAGTTTCTCTTTGATTGCAAGAAGTACTTTGTTAAGTATGAACGACTGTTAGAAGGCTGCAAATTTCCTAAGCCTTCTACAGCCATATTCAGGAATTATATTATTTGATGGCTAATAAATGAGATTAGCCAAAATCCCAACTCTGATCAAAATACAGTTTAGTTATAAAGATGTATTTTGATTATAGACAAGGGTTTAAAGAAATATTTAAAGGGGAATTGCGGCTAAATAGTTTGATGTTTTGAAAGTTTTGGAATCAAGATGAGAAACATACACTCTCTAATCTAGAGTTGAAATCATTTGTCAATGCGTAAGTCCTAAATCCAACTGTATTACTGGGAATAGCTGAGTATATTTTCAACCACCAGCAGTTCATAATTGATACAGAAATCAGGATTTTCATGAAAGATTTGCTGCGTAAGTCCTAACTCGCAAACCAGCATTTTCATGAAAGATTTCCTCAAATTATGAAAAAACAATCACTTCGCATTGCAATTATGACAGGAGTGTATGCTCCGTTTTTATCAGGGGTAGGAGTTGCAGTACATCAACGAGTTCGTTGGTTGCTACAGCAGGGACATGAAGTATTTCTCATCCATCCAGAAATTAACGCTAAATTTCCTCAAGAAGTGCGCGATCGCCGTGTACCTGGACTGGCAGAATTGAAGTTATATCCCAATTTTTCTGCCTATGCATATCCGACAAAGCCTCTGTTATTTTACAAGTCTCTTCCCGAACCATTACACCATCGCCATTGGGACGATACAGAATTACTGTTAGATTTCCAGCCTGATATTGTTGTGGTAGAAGAAGCACCTGCAATGAGAGGTTTCTACTCACTTTTCCTTCAAGGTTATGGTCGTTCTGTCGGGGTAGAATATGGCAAACGCACAGGTACGCCCATTATCTCTGTCTTTCATACTGATATCGTTGCCTATATTCGATATTACTTGGGAGATTACTTGTTTGGTTTTCTTCGCCCTATTCTGCCAATCTTTATTAAGCAGTTTAGTGAGTCTTATGACGCTAATTTCTTCTCTTCTAAAGAACAGCTGGCTAAATATACAAGTCTGAAATCTCAACGCAGTGAATACGTTCCTTATCAAGGGATTGATTGCGATAAATTTCATCCCCAAAATATCTGTTATGACCCAATTCCCGATGACCACCGACCGACTATTTTATTTGTCGGACGTGTGACTGCGGAAAAAAATGTTGACCAACTTCTAGATGCATATCCGCTAATTGCTGCCAAAATTCCTGATGTGCATTTAGTCATTGTTGGTAGTGGCCCTTTAGATGAAGAAATTCGTCGGCGCGCCCAACAATTTGCATCCGGTGTGACGATTTGGGGTGAGTCCCACGGTACAGAATTACTGGGTTGGTTTGCACGAGCTGACATATTTGTTAACCCCTCTGTAACAGAAAACTTCTGTACCACCAATAACGAAGCCTTAGCTTCTGGAACTCCAGTCGTTGCAGTGATTGCACCATCAACCTCTGAACAGGTATTTCCTGGTCGTAACGGCTTTTTAGCTAAACCCAATAACCCGACAGATTTTGCCCAAAAGGTGATTGAGATTCTAGAAAATCCCGACCTTAAAGCAGATTTGACTCGTCATGCTCGTCCATCTATTCTAGAATTTGACTGGTCGGCATGTATGACAAAGTTTGAAGACAAACTTTACCAACTTGTAGATGCATCTGAACCAGTAGATGTAGCAGTAGGGTCAACAAGAAGCGTGTAAAAGTTAGGGTGTGGGTATTTTGTTCTTTCAGACACCCACGCCCGGTTTCT
>JBBSOP010000513.1:0-3845 GCA_038259655.1 Chroococcales cyanobacterium | reverse complement strand
ATACATTTTTTATACTGATGTTAGGGTTTTGAGCCATTTTACCTGATTTTCTTGCACTTTTACCCAACCTATAGACCTCAACTAATATTTCTACAAGGGTTTCAGCTTTAATCAGCAAGCCCTAAGTAAACCGTCCAGACAAATCGAAGGTATAAATAAAATCGGGTACGGAAGAGGCGATCGCATCGAACTTTCGCACTTGTCGCTCCAGTTCGGCAGAAATCTCTAGTAAAGTGTCTTCAGCGTGTTTGCGATCGCTAATATCTTCAGCGATCCCACCTAGATACAACAGCTTACCTTGATCATCATATATGGGAAAACCACGATCATAAATCCAGATTATCGATCCGTCTGGGCGAATCACTCGATACTCCTGGCTGAACCCGCCTTCTGTACACCGTTGCCATCCAGCTTGAATGCGATCGCGATCGTCGGGATGCACAAATTCAACAAAACGAGTCAGATCTACAAAAAGTTCAGTAATTGAGCGTCCCCATATCTGCTCATAAGCAGGGCTAACATAGATTAACCGATACTCATGGGCAGTAGTAATCCAAACTACATCATTGCTATTCTCGGCAAAACTCCTAAATCGAGCTTCGCTTTCGCGCAAAGCTTCTTCCGTTTGTTTACGGTCGGTAATGTCGAGTGATGTCCCCACCATTTCCAGGGGAGTTCCATCAGCGTCGTAGATCGTAAAGCCGCGAACAAGTACCCAGTGCGTACTGCGATCGTCCCAAATAGTGCGGTATTCAACGTCGTAATCAGTATGGTTGGTAATCGAGTCCTGAATTGCCGCCTGTACTGAAGTTCGATCATCTGGATGAATGCTAGTCATGAGAACTTGGTGAGAAAAATCAGCGTCAATGGAAAGACCAAAGTTTACTTTGCACTGGTCAGAAGTAGACAAAATGTTTGTCTTCAGATCCAATTGCCAAAAGCCGATTCTGCTGGTTCTAAGGACAAGTTGCAATTGCTGGTCACTGGCTTGCAGTGCCTGAATTGCTTGTTTTCGGATGTTTGCCAGTTTTAAATTATTTTGATCTTTTTTGCTTTTAGGATTTAACTCCTGCGCTTTAGTAGAGATTTCTATCTCTATCTGGGTGCGATTCTGGAGTGATTGATTGAACTGCTGTAGTTGCACAAATTCAGTGACATCTTCGACTTGCTGAATAATGTGCGTCATCTCACCATTTTGATCAAAAACTGGCGAGTTGGTGAATTTCCAGTATCGCTCCTCCAAGCCACCGCCTGCTGATTCAAGGCGACGAATGTCATACTTCTGCACTGCCATTGTGTGAGGCTGGTGATGCTTCAAGACCTTTTCTAGCGAGGTACGTAAATTCTCAACGCCGTTCGCATTCGGATCATCGGGATTATCTGGAAAAACCTCAAACAGATGACGACCAACGATTTCTTCTCGTTTTGTCTTCGTGGCTTGGAAGTAAGCATCACTTCCCCCGACAATCATCAAGTCGAGTGAATAGACAAGATACAATCCCGGTATTGATTCAAATAAGGTTTGAAAATTCAGCATCGGTTTGTGTGAACACCCTTTGTAATTGAGCAGTCGTTACCAGCGACATCCCAACCTCCGACAAATTGCTCTTGTATAAGTTTTAGCGCCTGACCCTTAAGTAGCGGCTTAGTTTTCCCTATTTCCTTTGATAAAATCAAATAAATAATGCGCCATAAGTAGTTTAGAACAATGGGAAATTTCTATCTTTCGCCCTTGCTTATCTAAAACGATCGCCTGATTATTGTCACTACCAAAACCACTATCAGGTAAATCGATAGGATTAGCAACAATCACATCTAAATTTTTACTTTGCAACTTTTCCATAGCTGGTGTGATGATATCTCCTGTCTGGGCGGCAAAACCAATTAAAAGCTGATGGGGTTGTTTGAGTTGTGCTAATTGAGCGATGATATCCGGTACAGGTTCTAAGGGTAAAGATTGAGGAAGCGATCGCTTGGGTAATTTTTCAGGACTGTAATCTCTAGGTTTAACATCGGCTACAGCTGCTGACATAAAAATTACATCTGCGTTGGGTAAATATGACTGCATGACTTGCTGCATCTCCTCGGCAGTATTGACAGGAATTGCTTGCACTCCCAGGGGTACATCCCAACTAGCGGGGACATGTACTAAAGTAACACTTGCGCCGCGATGCAGTGCTGCTTGTGCTAAAGCTAACCCCATCCTTCCCGTAGACGGATTACCAATAAATCTCACGGGATCAAAATACTCTCGTGTTCCCCCAGCACTAATCAGTACTTGCTTACCAGCTAAATCTCGGACTCCTTGAGTGTGTAACAGCGATTGGATATATGCGATAATTTCTGATGGTTCTGCCATTCTGCCAGCACCGATGCGATCGCAGGCCAATAAACCCGATGCTGTATTCATGCCATGATATCTGCGATCAGTGATTATTTGCTGCCAGTTCCGTTGCACTGTCGATTGTTCCCACATATCTGTATTCATAGCTGGCGCTAACAGCACGGGACAAGTAGAAGCGAGGACGGTATTTGTCAGCAAATTGTCAGCCATTCCATAATTTAACTTGGCTAATGTATTCGCTGTTAAAGGGGCAATTACTAATAAATCTGCCCATTCACCCAACTCAATATGCAAAGGACGAGAATGAGTGGGTTGCCAGAAACTATCATCTGTATAGGCACAATGACGAGATAAAGTTGCTAAAGTTAGAGGCGTAATAAATTCTTGGGCTGAACGGGTGAGAATAACGCGGATTTCTACCCCCGTTTTAAATAATGTCGAAACCACCTCACAAACTTTATAGGCGGCGATACCGCCGCCTACACCAATTAAAACCCTTTTGTTGAAAGTTGCAGGATTAACCATGAAAAAAAAGCATGAAAGTTAAGGTGAATACAAAGTAATTCTGACACTTATACTTTCAGCCTTCATCCTTGCTCCTAAGCTTCATCGTAGGGTTCTAAATCTAAGAGGTAGATATAGGGTTCCACTAACTCCGGGCGCTGAAAAGCGATCGCTCGCAATACATGCCAATCATTTAAACCTTCAAAAGCATTGTTATAATTATCCAATTCCAGACGTGTAGCTAGTTCTTCCACCTCTGCTGCGGTCATGGCAGCAATTTCTTTTTTGGAAATGCTTAGAGTTGTCATAATGCTTGCCCCTCCCTTATTGCAGCATTGCCCCGGCTTGGATTAAGTTACGCTTGGCGCAACCTCCCAATCTATATTACTCATTAGAGTGCATGGATTTCGTAAAATATTTCAGGATTTTACCTGAATTTGTAAAAAATTTGCATTTAGTACTAATTCATTACATTTACGACAAAATTTCGTAGCACTTCTAACATTTGGGGGCTAATTTCATGTCCCATATCAAATTCGTGATATTCTGTCGCAACACCCAAAGCTTCTACAGTTTCTCTTGCTTTTAAGGCAGCTTGTAGCGGCACAACTTGATCGTTTCTCCCATGCATAATTAAAGTTGGTGGAAAACTACTTTTAGCTGCTTTTGCAATCTCAGGATGTAAATATCCACTCATGACAATTAAACCTGCTAAAGGCAGTTGCAATCCTACATCTAAAGTCATAGCGCCACCTTGAGAAAATCCACTCAAAATAGTCCGCGATAAAGGCACGCCAGTACTACTTTCTAAAGATTGCAACCAATCTATTAACAGTTGCCGACTTTCTGCTAACCCTTGAAACATATTTTCCATTCTCAGGTCGTACCATGCCCTACCTGTTGCAGAATCGGGAAAGGGATAAGGCGCATTGGGAAATACAAACTGGTAATTAGGTAATCTAAAAAAAGGTAATAACGATGCAACATCCTCAGCATT
>JBBSOP010000512.1:0-3852 GCA_038259655.1 Chroococcales cyanobacterium | reverse complement strand
TTCGTAGTCAGGACTTTAGTCCTGAGTTTTAAGCACTAAAGTGCTTACTACAAACTAATCAAAACTTTTGCGACAGACCACTAGTTACTTGCCTAAAATCATCTTTATTAAGAAAAATTGTTAAAATCACTACTAATTACTGGCACTGATACCGAAGCTGGCAAAACTGTTTTGACAACAGCATTAGCAGCCTATTACCAAAAATATTACCCACAGCGTAGTTGGGGAATCATGAAACCAATTCAATCGGGAATTGGCGATCGCGAATGGTATCAAAGATTATTTTCTCTAGATCAATCTGCCGAAGAAATTACACCTTTGTACTTTCAAGCACCTCTAGCGCCTCCGATCGCCGCAGCTAGAGAAAATCGCCGAGTCGATTTAGCCGTGGTTTGGCAAGCTTTATCAGAACTACAAAAGCATCGTGATTTTGTTCTCATAGAAGCCTTGGGGGGTTTAGGTTCACCAGTAACTGAGGAATTAACGGTAGCCGATTTAGCAGCAGAATGGCGCTTACCTACAGTATTGGTAGTGCCAGTCAAATTAGGAGCGATCGCCCATGCAGTAGCGAATGTGGCATTAGCAAGACAAAAAAAGGTGAATCTCAAAGGCATTGTGCTGAACTGCGTACAACCCCGTTCCGATGATGAAATAGCCGATTGGACACCATCAGATTTAATTCAATCTCTAACTAACACGCCTGTTTTAGGCTGTTTACCTTATTTAGATAACCTAGATGACTTAGATAAACTCGCCCAAGTAGCATCAAATTTAGATTGGGAAACACTCACCTTGCTCAATTAAAAATTAAAAATTAAAAATTGATTCGATGTCATTTTTAATTCCCGAAAAGATGCCCAATGCCCAATGCCCAATGCCCCATGCCCAACTAAATAATCCATTCTGAAGAACGTTCGCCCAAATCTAGAGGTATGCTGACCGCTTTACCAAGTCTAGGGCGATCGCGTGTTTGGTTAATAAATGTTTGCACCTGTGCTGTCCCACCTAAGGCATGAAGATAATTAGCAATACTATCTAGATGCTCTTGGTATTCTGCCTCACTCAAAGGAAAAGAAGCTTGTTCTAAGTACTTCCACATTACTTGGAGAAATATTTTCCCCTGTGTCCGCCGAAACTGGACATCATAAGAATATCCCCACTTATCAAGTAACAGTTGGTGTAATTCCTGTCCTGTCATAGTTTTTCTCAATTAGATTTTACATTTAGTTATGATGTTAAGTTCCGTAACTCAAGTATGATAGGGATATAAAGAAATGTAATGCTAACAGAAAGGATGCTAAAAATATCTTGGAATAAAGAAATATGGCATCGTTGTAGGCGCTAGCATTTCAACTCAGACAGGGGTTGATCAAGTACTGCTACTCTTGTCAAAATGCTTAACAAAATACACAAAAAGCGCGTAGATTATGGCTCAATTTTCTGAATCAATGGACGTACCCGATATGGGTCGTCGTCAGTTCATGAATCTGCTCACTTTTGGCACTGTTACAGGAGTGGCTCTGGGTGCATTGTATCCCGTTGTCAATTACTTTATTCCACCCGCTAGCGGTGGCGCTGGAGGCGGCACAACGGCAAAGGACGAGCTGGGTAACAATGTTAACGTCAGTAATTTTTTAGAAAGCCATAATGTAGGCGATCGCACCCTAGTTCAAGGACTAAAAGGCGACCCCACCTATATCGTGGTGCAAAGCAAAGAAGCTATTACTGATTATGGTATTAATGCTATCTGCACTCACTTAGGTTGTGTAGTTCCTTGGAACGTAGCTGAGAACAAGTTTAAATGCCCTTGTCACGGTTCTCAATACGATGCAACAGGTAAGGTTGTTCGAGGCCCTGCCCCACTGTCTTTAGCTTTAGCCCATGCCCAAGTAAACGATGACAAAATCGTCTTGACCCCTTGGACAGAAACCGACTTCCGCACCGGCGAAGACCCTTGGTGGTCTTAATGATTTTTGTTCTTTGTCCTTCGTTATTTGTTCTCTAATCAGGACTAATGACCAATGACCAATTGCCCTTGACTAATTCATCAAAGAATCGTTGTCCTTATCCTTATAGAGATGAGAAATGCTTGTTCAATAGCGAGTTTAACTCGCGGTGCTAAAGTAATGGTAAAAACATTGCTGATAGCGATCGCTACTGTGACTTTTTTCTTCACCAGCGATCTAATTCTTCCTCAATCTGCTGCTGCTTATCCTTTTTGGGCGCAGCAAACCTATCCTGAAACTCCCCGCGAACCAACCGGACGAATTGTTTGCGCCAACTGTCACCTAGCAGCCAAACCAGCACAAGTGGAAGTTCCCCAAGCGGTACTACCTGACACTGTGTTTAAAGCTATAGTGAAAATCCCCTACGATACTAACGTCCAACAGGTGGGTGCCGATGGCTCTTTAGTTGGCTTGAATGTCGGCGCTGTATTAATGTTACCTGAAGGCTTCAAGATTGCTCCTGAAGACCGCATTTCCGAAGAACTCAAAGAAGAAGTCGGCGACACTTACTTCCAAAACTACAGCGAAGATAAAGAAAATGTCGTCATCGTTGGGCCTCTACCCGGAGAACAATATCAGGAAATCGTCTTCCCAGTTCTTTCTCCCAACCCCGCAACCGATAAAAACATCCACTTCGGTAAATATGCAGTTCATCTGGGTGCTAATCGAGGACGTGGACAAGTTTATCCGACTGGTGAAAAGAGCAACAACTCAGTTTACAGCGCTTCCGCTGCTGGCACGATTAGCAAGATTGCCAAAGATGAAGACGCAGACGGTAACGTCAAATATACAGTGAACATCAAAACTGAGTCTGGTGAAGTTGTTGCTGATACTATTCCTTTAGGCCCAGAGTTGATTGTTTCTGAAGGGCAAGCAGTGAATGCTGGCGACGCTTTAACCAACAATCCCAACGTCGGTGGATTTGGTCAACAAGATGCAGAAATCGTGTTGCAAGATGCCAGTCGAGTCGGATGGATGGTCGCGTTCGTTGCTCTAGTAATGTTAGCTCAAGTGATGCTGGTACTGAAGAAGAAACAAGTTGAGAAAGTCCAAGCTGCCGAAATGAATTTTTAAATTCTTTGGTGAACTATCCATACTTACTGCATCACCAGTAAGTATGGGCTTCTGGTTTCAATCGCTAACTTGCCGTGAAAAAACTAGCGCCAATTGAGATTTAATGATATGATAGGGAAATTTTATTTTTTGACTTGTAGCCAATCATGACAGCAACGGGTAAGGCAACCCAATTCGAGTACAAAGCACTGCACAAGCCTAACCAGCTTATTTATGGCTTAGGTCAAACGGCAGTGATTACAGGATGGACAGTAAAGCAAGCGATCGCTAAACACCTGCAAGCCGAAGACTATGCTGTAATTGGGCAACTATACTCGCCCACAAGGGGGATAAACTTACTAATTCGCAATTTGCTGTTTAATCCCCATGTTCGCTTTTTGGTTGTTCTCAATGCTACGAAAGAAGATAAAAACGCCGGTGCTGGAGAGTGCTTGCTAGACTTTTTTCGTAATGGTGTTGAAGAAGCTGTTAGTGATACTGGGCGCAGAGCATGGGTAATTCGCTCTGCTATTCCTGGTTATATTGATATTGAAATTGATATTCATACGCTAGACAAACTACGTCATTCTATAGAGTGCAAAGAAGTCAAATCAATAGAGTCGGCAGTTAATCTAGTTAAATCTTATACAGAATTGCAACCACTTTCGCTTTGGGGAACGCCTGTAGAATTTCCCATGTCTGTCGTTGAACCAACTGTTTTACCAGGGTCACGCTATGGACATCGAATAGAAGGTAAAACTATAGCTGAAACTTGGATAAAAATCATTCATCG
>JBBSOP010000511.1:0-3853 GCA_038259655.1 Chroococcales cyanobacterium | reverse complement strand
ATCCGCAGGATTCACCCGGAGGGGGGTTCCCACGGCAGTCCGTTCAAGTCGGGAAACCCGCCCACACGGCTGCCTCCCCGTTGTAGCAACTGGCGTGAGAGGAATGGAAGCGGGGTTTTTAGAGCCGTCGAACTCACGTTAATGAACGTTTAATTAGTTTTCCATCCATGTATATACATAATGTCCGACAAGCCTGTTTTAACTTTCTAACTCTTGTTTAGCTAAGGAACCTGTACGGGCAAAGATTTCTATCATCTCGCTTCGGGTCAAATTATTATCATCTGCTAATTCTGCTAACTTTTTCCAAGCTGTATCTGTGAGTCTGATAGATCTTAAATGTTTCAGTTCAGAACCGTGATCTGTCTGAAACTTGCCCGAAGCGTTGCGCTTGCGCCTGGGTGATTTTTGCCTTGTACCTGAATATTGATCTGTCGCTACACTCTTGTGATTAATAGTAATTAAATTAATCAGATTATCAATCAGGCGATCGCGCTCCATTGGTAAAATATCTCGACAATGCAGCATATCCTGAAGAATTGTGAAATGTACTAATGTACCTAAAAAAATACGTGCGGCTACTTCCGGATCAGGTAGTTGAAGTTCTGGATGAGCCGCAAAATATTGACTGAGAAGTTCCAAAACAGGTTTATCTACGTTGCGAACGAAAGCTTGTGCTAGTAAGGGGAAACGTCCAGACTCACCAATAATTAGCCTCACCAAACTCAACAACTCCTGTTGATGATTGATCTGCTCGACAATATTTATTCCTAAGCGACGCAGAACCTGATGAGGTTCTCCTTGCATAAATTGTGCGTCTTGGGAGCTAAACGCTTCTCGATAATTTTCCTGTGCAAGTCGCTCAATTAAAGCAGTAAATAACCCTTCTTTATCTTGGAAGTAGTTGTAGACAGTTGTCTTAGACACACCTGCTGCGGCTGTTACCTTATCCATCGTTGTCGCAGCGTAGCCATGCGCCAGAAACTCTCGCATTGCACCAGCCAAGATAGCATCAATTTTCTCTGTTGACATTCCTAGTTCAAAATAGATTTGTCCAAAAATTTAACTTTACAAGGAATCTTGACACGATTGTAATGTACAGTTTAGTTTAGTTACAGTACAGTTAAACTAAGTAGTTTATTTGACTTAACTAAAGGGGGCTGAAAGTGCCTGAAGTAGGGGAGAGAGATTCTGTATCTTCCAAGCCTAGCGCTCGCCAGATAATTATACTGGCGTTAGCTACAGGATTTGCGATCGCCGGAATCATTAGATTTTGGCAAGTTCAATCACAGTCTGCTGAGGCGGCTAAAAATGTCCCAGTGACTGTACCACCAATTAAAACGGTGACAGCTTTGGGCAGACTAGAGCCAAAAGGAGAAGTGATTAAACTTTCTGCACCTGCATCTATTCAAGGAAGTCGGGTAGAAACACTTTTGGTAAAAGAAGGCGATAAAGTTAAAACTGGGCAAGTGATTGCAATTTTGGATAGTCGGACTCGCCTACAAGCTGCTTACCAAGAAGCCCAAGCAGAAGTGAAAGTAGCACAGGTAAATCTGGCCAAAGTACAAGTAGGTGCGAAGGTTGGCGAAATAGAAGCTCAAAAAGCCGAAGTTGCCCGCATCCAAGCACAGATTATAGGTGAAGAAACTAGGCAAAGAGAAGCAGTGGCTAGGTTAGAAGCCCAGTGGTTAGGTGAGAAGACAGCACAACAGGCAACAATCAACAGACTAGAAGCAGAACTAAATAATGCCCAAATAGAATTTCAACGCTATCAGCAGCTTTACTCGGAACGGGCAATTTCTCAGTCTTTGTTTGATAGTAAGCGTTTAAGTGTAGATACCATCACGCAGCAATTGAGCGAAGCTAAAGCAAATCTTAACCGGATTGATAGCACCGGGCGTAAGCAAATTAGCGAAGCCGAAACAGATTTAGCTCGAATTAAAGCCACTGGAAGTAAGCAAATTAGTTCTGCTGAAGCCACTTTAAATCAAATTGCGGAAGTCCGCCCAGTAGATATCGAAGCGGCAAAAGCAGAAATTAGTCGTGCGGTAGCAGCTGCCAAACAAGCAAAAGCAAATCTAGATGAAGCTTATGTGCGTTGGCCGAAAGCCTTAGCACAGCGATCGCCTCTAGACGGTGTAGTCTTGGACGTACATACACGTTCGGGCGAAATGGTTTCTAATGACGGCATTGTGGAAATTGGGCAAACCAGCCTTATGTATGCAGTTGTAGAAGTTTATCAAAGCGATATCAACAAAGTGCATCCCGAACAACGAGTGCGAATATCTAGCAATTCTCTCCCTGGTGATTTGTACGGCAGAGTCGATAGGATTGGCCAGAAAGTGTTACGGCAAGATATTATCAACGCTGATCCCAGTGAAAATATTGATTCTAGAGTTGTAGAAGTTCATGTGCGTTTGGGAGAAGCATCAAGTTTGAAAGCAGCCAAATTTACTAATTTGCAAGTCAAGGCGGTGATTGGACTGTGATGGGATTAATTCAGATACTACAACGGCGTACACCCCTAGGATGGCTGCAACTTAGCCATCATAAAAGTCGCCTTTTGGTTGCTTTATCAGGCATAGCCTTTGCCGATGTGTTAATTTTTATGCAGTTGGGGTTTCAAAATGCCCTGTACGACAGTAACACCCGCCTCAATAGTGCGTTGCTTGCAGATATAGTGTTAATGAGTACTCAAAGCCGTAACACTCAAAACTTATCTACTTTTTCGCGGCGGCGATTGCTTCAAGCTGCTGATATACCTGGAGTAAAATCAACAACATCCATGTATATCGGTTTAGTTACCTGGAAGAATCCCCAAACCCACCGCAAGACAACACTGCAAGCAATTGGCTTTAATCCTGAAGAACCCGCATTAAATTTACCAGAAGTAAACGCTCAGTTAGATAAAATTAAGCTGCCTGATACGTTTATTTTTGATCGTGCAGCCAGAGGTGAATACGAGGAAGCTTTTGCTCAAATTGATGCAGGACATAATGTCACGACAGAAGTAGATAAACGCACCATTACCATTGATGGCTTATTTAAGTTAGGGGCATCTTTTGGCGCAGATGGCACATTAATTTCTAGCAGTGATAACTTTTTACGCATCTTTCCTAAACAATCAGCGGGAAGCGTCAATTTGGGTTTGATTTATACTCAACCAGGTTATGACTCGAAACAAATTGCAGAAATATTAAAACTTTATCTTTCAAGAGAAGATGTTAGAGTATTAACCCGCGAAGAATTTATCAAATTTGAGGAAGATTACTGGAAACAAGACAGTCCCATTGGTTTTATCTTTAGTTTGGGCGCATTAATGGGATTTTTGGTAGGTGTAATTATTGTCTATCAAGTTCTTTCTACAGATGTGAATGCCCATATTCAAGAATATGCCACCTTTAAAGCAATGGGTTATCGTAATTTATACTTACTTGGTGTGATTTTTGAAGAAGCGATTATATTAGCATTGCTAGGCTTTATCCCCGGACTTATCGTGCCTTTAGGACTTTACCGCTTGACTCGTAATGCTACAGATTTACCAGTATACATGACATTAACCAGAGCTTTGATTGTATTATTGCTAACTATTATTATGTGTACTTTATCTGGGGCGATCGCTACTCGTAAATTACAATCTGCTGACCCTGCGGATATGTTTTGAAAATGGGCATAGGGCATTGGGCATGGGGCATTGGGGAAGAGGGTTTTAAACTCATTTATATTTTTTTAATTATCAGGACTTACGCAACTGGCACAGTGCGATCGCTAGCCAGTAGTACATACGTATTTAATTAGCCAGAATGTGTTTGATTGGCTTGACTGGAATTAGTAACAATAATCAATGATGTATCTT
>JBBSOP010000510.1:0-3894 GCA_038259655.1 Chroococcales cyanobacterium | reverse complement strand
TATGCTGCTAATGTATTTGGTGGTTATACCACCAGCGGCGAGTTAAAACAAATCGTTTTGCCCCTGAGTCCTGACTACACAGGTTATGGGGGTATTTGCTTGGTTCCAGAAGCCTTAATCGCTTATAAACCAACTCTAGATATTGATGTAGCTGCCCATAGATTTAAATATCGTCCTGACTTCAGCCAATTATCGATTTCAGAAAGTACGGGTTGTGTCCTCTTTTCTCGTCCCTGTAACCCAACTGGTAATGTTCTCAGTGATGATGAGGTGAAAAAGATTGCTGCCCTTGCTGCGCCTTACAATTTACCAGTGTTGATTGACTCAGCTTATGCGCCTCCCTTCCCAGCCTTGAACTTTACCGAAATGACACCCGTTTTTGGCGATAATATCCTGCACTGCATGAGTTTATCAAAAGCGGGATTACCAGGAGAAAGAGTTGGCATTGCCATTGGCGATCATAAGTGGATTGAAGCGCTAGAGTGTTTTCAAGCTAATGCAAGTCTCCATTCTTCACGTTATGGACAAGCAATTGCAGCTCTTGCTATTAATTCTGGTGCTTTAGTCGAAATTTCTCAAACTATTATCCGTCCCTTTTACCAAAATAAGTTTGCTGTTCTGGAAAATACTTTAGAAGCAGCGATGCCTAAAAATTTACCTTGGTTACTCCATCGCGGTGAAGGAGCGATTTTTGCTTGGTTGTGGCTACAAGATTTACCTATTACTGATTGGGAATTTTATCAGCAACTTAAACAAGTCGGAGTAATTATTGTACCTGGAAGTACTTTCTTTCCAGGTTTAAAAGAAGAGTGGGCGCACAAGCATCAATGCTTCCGCATCAGCCTGACTGGTAGTGATGAAGAGATTGTCACTGGAATGCAACGTTTAGCAAAAGTGGCAGAAGAAGTCTATCACAAGTCTTACAAAGTAGCGTGAAGTTCGAGAAATCGGAAAATTTGTACTGCGAGTAGGGCTTTAATCCTTTTCTGTAAAGCCTTGTGGGCGGTAGTTGCGCTTACTACCAAGCGTCTGGTAGAGAGGACTAAAGTCCTCTCTACAAACCTTTAATTATGTCTATTTAAGACCAGGAATCTAAATCTAGAGATTGCATTCCTCGGCTTTGGACAAAATCTAACATGCTTCCCAACTGCAACCAAACTAATAAACAAGTCAACAAGCCTAAGGGTAGAGCAACTCCTAATGCTAGGGAAGAGGGAAAACCAAATATCTGTAAACCTGAATACAGAAACAGAAAAATACCGCTAGTTATACCCAAAAATGGCACAAGTAACTGTTTTAAAGAAGAACTGGGCTGAGGATTTTCTTGGCGATCGCTCGACCATTTCTGTACAATTACTTTCAAGGTTCCCGATAAGGCCACACCAGAAGTTAATGCAATGAATAACCCCATAATTAATAAGAGATTTGGCGGTTGCAGAGGAAAGTAGTACATAAAAACTCCTGATTATGATTAAATTAAGCTTTGGGAAGAATCGCCGCTACACTTTCTTTAGAAAAATCTGTCAATATGCCAATCGCTACATTTAATAAACGATTTGGCTGGATATCATCTTTAACTAAATTCCACAGGCGTTGTACTTCTTGGGTGTGAAGGCGGTCATCTTCGGTCAAAGCTAACACCAACTGTCGCCGCAAAAATTTACCTTCATCAGACAGCAAATATTGCAAACCCATCTTAGCGGTGGGTACAACATCAAAGTTGCCATCAGTACGAGCGATTTCAATTAAATTTTCTAAGCGTTGCCACTGGAATTTACCATCTTTGAACAACACATTGAGTAATCGCCGCCGCAGTTCTGGAGATTCTCCTGTCAGTAAGCGCCGCGCTATGTAGGGATAGCCAACTTCAATAATTTTAAAGTTGGGGTTAAGGCTGAGGGCAATGCCTTCTTGTGTGACTAAAGAACGAATAATTAAAGCAAACTTGGCTGGAACTCGGAAAGGATATTCGTACATCAGTTCTGAGAACTCATCGGTGATGGTTTTGAAGTTAAAATCACCGACGTTTCTACCAATTGCATTTCCCAGTACTGACTCTAAAGCCGGGATAATTGGACAAATATTCGTGTCTGGAGTCAGAAAGCCCAATTTTACAAAGTCTTCGGCTAAATCTGTGTAGTCTTTGTTAACTAGATGTACTAAGGCATCCACCAATGCTTCTTTGGTGGGTTCCTCTAATTGATCCATCATGCCAAAATCAATGTAAGCCATGCGACCATCGGGCATCGCAAACAAATTGCCGGGATGGGGGTCGGCATGGAAGAAACCATGTTCTAGTAGCTGTTGTAGACCTGAGGTGACACCAATTTTAATAATTCCCTCTGGGTCTAAACCTACTTCACGGATACGTTTAGTATCTGTGAGTTTAAAGCCGTCAATCCATTCCAGGGTTAAAACGTGGGTGTTGGTGTAACGCCAGTAAATACTGGGAACTTTGACTTGTAGGTCATTGCGGAAATTGCTAGCAAATTTTTCGGCGTTGCGGCCTTCATTAATATAGTCAATTTCCTCAAATATTTTTGTGCCAAATTCATCCACAATCAAAGTCAGGTCGTGACCAAGATTTAGGGGCAACCAGGGGGCTAACCAACTCGCAGCCCAGCGCATCAAATACAAATCGAGTGTGATGACAGGGCGTAAGTGGGGACGTTGTACCTTAACTGCGACTTCTTCGCCCGTGACTAAACGACCCCGGTATACTTGACCCAAGCTCGCAGCTGCTACTGGGGTAGGCGATAATTCACTAAAACTTTCAGCAATTGAACGGTCTAACTCAGTTTCGATAATTCGATAAGCGATCGCATTATCAAATGCTGGCAGTTGGTCTTGCAGTTTGACAAGTTCTTCTAAGAAATCTTTACGTATTAAGTCAGGCCGGGTAGAGAGGGCTTGGCCAACTTTAATGAAAGTGGGGCCTAAACGGGTGAGCAGTTCTCGCAACTGGGTAGCGCGTTTACCCTTATTCTGCTCAACTTGATTTTGCCATTCGTCCCACTTGAGACTGAAAATAAATCTAGCAAAAGACCAGATTATTCTCAATAATCGCCCCCAAGCAAGCCAGGGACGGTAACGGTAGTGACGAGCGATATCGTCTGGGTTGTAGCGCTTTAGCTGAGCAGGTTGATACTGACCCACGCCTTTTTTTGCCTCTCCAACTGGGAATTTACATTTTTGTTTGTATCCAGACTTACAAGCTAGTTGCAAGTCTTAGATTATCGATAGCTTTTTATCAAAAACTATTAAAGTTTATCGATTTTTGGGTAGCATTGACGGCAAATTGTTCCGACTTTAACTGCCCAAGCTTTATTTATCTTTTTCTTAATTATACTTTATAAAAGTACAACTATTTCCTATAACTTTTACGAAGCATAAGTTACAGTAGTTGAATTTTGGTTTGCTCGCAGAGATTGCGATCGCTCACATTCGGGTTATTCTCAAGATAATCATGCAGCCAGTTACAACCGCGCACTAGCAATTGGTCTAAATTTTCTACAGGCCATAACCGAGCTGTATGGTCATCAGCAGCAGTGGCAATGTACTTACCGTCAGGACTAAAGCTCACACTTCTAACTGCCTTTCGATGCCCTTGAAATTGAGCAACTTGCTGACCACTGAGGCTCCACAACCGAGTTATACCGTCATCAGCAGCAGTAGCGATGTACTGACCATCGGGACTAAAACTTACACTCCAGACAGTGCCTTGATGTCCTTGGAATCGAGTTAACTGCTGCCCGTCAAGGTTCCACAATCGGGCTGTACGGTCATCACTAGCAGTGACAATGTACTTACCATCAGGACTGAAACTCACACTCCAGACAGTGCCTTGATGTCCTTGGAATCGAGTTAACTGCTGCCCGTCGAGGTTCCACAATT
>JBBSOP010000509.1:0-3925 GCA_038259655.1 Chroococcales cyanobacterium | reverse complement strand
CAACGCACCGCATAAAGCCACGTCGGCAACATCGAACTTGTGATCATCCCAGATGACGGCCTCAGGAATGCCAGGTAGGGAATCTAGCATCCCCATCTGACGCGCCCATTCTTTAGAATGCCGCCGCGCAGCATCCAGATGAGGATTCAAGTTTGTAGTAAAAGGCATGTAAAACTTCGGCAATGTTACCGATCCCACGGCTTGGTATGGAACGTGAGTAAAGCTCTTGAACCTTCCCAAACCTAAGGCATTGTATAATGCACTAATACGTGCAGCCGATGTGCCTAGCCCAGTGGGTCCGCCCAGAAGTAGCTCAGATGTCGGAGAATTGTCCCCTCCTTTGTTCATGTAGCGGCTTGATCGCATGTGCCACTCGTGACCGCCCGATTGCCAGTCCTGAAGTCCTTTAATGTAAAGGAGAACGTTCACACGAGCCACTGGGTCTAATCCGTACTCTTCAAACAAAGGGTGCAACTCGGTAATAGCAGTGTTGTCAAACTGATAGAGCCGAGAGGTCAGCAGTTCGTTGGTGAGGTTGGCTGCTTCCTGCGTACTTACATTCAAAAAGCGCTCAAGAACCAAGACACAGTTAGCATTTTCACCTTCATCCTCTACTTCTCTCTGGTAAGAAAATAGGTCGTTGCGAAGATGCACACCATCGGCAAATGTGTCTTTGAGTACACGCATTGGTCGAGTTGCAGCGATTTCGGGTGGAATCTCAACAAATACGGCGTGTTCGACGAGATCAGCTGACCACGGAGCGCCACCAACCTTGCGACGCATCTCAATGTACTCAATGGGATTGGCGACCCGATCCTGGTTAATATTGGAGAGTTCCCACAGAGACTCTTCTAGAAGATTCTTGGTACTCTCACAGAATCGCAGCCGCCAGTCCGCAGATTTAGTAAACGCGGTGCGAGACCATAGGTCGGCCAAGCCGCGCTCTACTGGGTTGATAGAAACCGCAGGGGTGTAGGTGGGGTATATCGGCATGAACGCCCGCAATCGGTGGAGGTATTCTTTAGCTCCCTCCATGTCTTTGGTTCGCTTATAAATTTCAAGGAAGTGATCGTCAAAGAAGAATACCCAAACATACCAATCCGTCACTAGGTCAAGTTCAGTCCCTGGCGCATCTGGATGGGTATAGGAACAAAGCAAGGCGTAATCGTGAGCATCGAATGTGCGTTCGTCCCAGATAGCCGAACTTTCCACTTCCTCTTGTGAGCCAAGTATCCCCATTTGGTAAGCCCATGCTTTGGAATGCACTCGTGCCGCTTCCAGGTTGGGGTTTAGCCGTGCCGGCCAAGGCATATAAAATTCTGGCAGTTCAAAGGGTTGCATGATCTGCGCGTAACCTCCTCTGGAGTCTTTTTACTGTCTTTATTTCATGGCTAAGTATCTTTGCAGTTCATGAATATCCTCGCCATCCCAACTAGGTACTTACATCTGGTTTGCTTGTGCTAGCTCGTGTCCAGGCGATAATACAAGATGCTTTTAATCTAAAGAACCAGCTATGTATGTTTTATTTGAAGTTCCCTATACCAAAAGATAGGGCATCTGAAAAAGCTGTTTAAGTCATTACTTAATTTCTGATCCTGGCAGATGAATTTTTAGAGATTTATCGTGTTCTTATAAGTTTTCATAGTTATAGAAAAAAAGCAATATGTAAACCAAAGCAGTTAATAAAACAACTGAATAAATAATTAAACAATTAAAGGACAGTTAAGACATTTAAGATAGTTAAGTAGATAATTAAGACTGTTAAACAGACAGTTAAGACAGTTAAGCAGATAATCAAAAGATTTAAGATAATTGTTAAATAATAATTACTAATTATTAATATTTTAAAATAGGACTTAAGTAGGTAGGCACAATTAAACCGAACTACATAAACTTATGTAAAACACCAGAAATGCTTTGAATATAAGCTTTTAAGCGATTTACATTTCTTAATGTAGTGGTATTTTTTAACGCCCACCTACTTACGCATTAATAAAGTGCTAAAATATTGTTCAGAAAAATTAAGTGTTGTCTACAAATAGATATGAGACAATTAGAAAAATCAGCAAATCCCCGATTGCAAAGCAAAGATGTGACTAATCGATAGCATTCATGAGAGGGATATTTAAGCGAACAGGATGAACGCCACTTGCTTCAAGTTGGCAGAGTTGCCCAACGCAGTAGCTAACTTATTCATCCATGATGAAGGTCGTTGATGTACTCCAAAACTTTCTGGGCTTGAAACGGTACTGACTTTTCCTGTAGTATCAAACATATAAGAATGAATCCACAAGCTCGGAAATTTCAGCAGTTCTGGAAATTCTTGCCTCAAAATTCTTGAAGAACGACCCTTGAAAGCTTTAACCACTTGAGCAATAGAATGATCAAGTTGTCTATGTAGATAGGTGTAGCGACCTGCAATGCTAATCGTTCAGACCTGCAATCAAGACATTGCCACGATACGAAGACAGTCAACGATAGCTATCTTGGCACAAATAAAGCTACCCTTTTCCTGTCAAAGACGCTGCGCGTAACTTGCTTCTAGGGGTACGGGTGGCGCTTGCAAGCTCGCTCTAAGCTATCCCTAAAGCGAAAAGTTTGCGCCTCCAGGTTTCCCGTTCGCGTAGCGTCTCTTAGAGTTGCTATACCGTAGGCTTGACGCTGCGCTAACAAAAATCGCCTGGGTCGGTAAACCCTCCCACGGCGTTGATTCGCCGCAACACACTGGCTCCTTTTGACTTCCGCGCAGCGAGCGGTACTAGTCTCTTTTCCCCGCTAGGAGTGTACTGTATATAACCGAGAAATGCTACAAGTATCTTATTTACTTGCGTTGGCTCGAAGCTACTGACTTCTCACTTGTTTCTGGGACAAACCCAACTTGCTTGATTACCCTTTGACCCTGGTCAGTCTCCAAAAGTCTGGCATAAGCTTCTCCAGCTTCCTGCTCTTGTCCCTGATTTTGCTTAATAATCACAAACAGTCTAGTAGTAATGGGATAACTACCATTCTTGATCACTTCCGTGTTTAGCTGATTGCGATTTTGCGGACACTGATTTGATGATACTAAAGGTTTGCTGTAGGGGGGAATTAGTTGGGCGGAAGTAATACCCAAAGGAAGAGGCTTGACCATACATTGATGTACTACTCCACGAGCAGAAGCGTAATATATACCTCCGGGAGTTTGGTTAACACGACGCAGAGCCTCAGTTGTAGAGTAAACATACTGCACATTAGAGCTAAGGGCTTGCTTGTCTAAAACTTCCTTACCAGAAACTAATAGCACGTCTGCATTTTCTGGATGCTGGGAAAAGGGAGTAATAGCAAGGTCTGGACCGCCCACTTGTTTCCAGTTGGTTATTTGCCCTAGATAAATCTGCTGCAACTGCTCAACAGTTAAACCAGATACTTTTAGTGCTGGGTTTACTACTACTGCTATGGCATCAATGCCAACCTGACGTTGCTCTAAAGTAAAGCCTCTTTGCCGAGCTATATTTTTTTCTTCGGCTGTCAGGGGACGGGAAGACTGAGCAAAGTCTAATTTTCCATCAAGCAACATGCGAATACCGGAGCCGTTACCAGGGCTACTATTAGCGGGATTTACGTAGCGCAGTTGAAACTCTGGACGAGTCAGTTGAATCTGAGAATCTACGAGTTGTCTAATGGGGGCCCAGGCCGTACTTCCACCATAATTAAAATAGCCACTGGGTACATCTGTTACAGTTTGAAAGGTTGAAATTGGCAGATCATTAGAGGTGTTTGTTACCCTTGCAATAGGGGAAGAAGAAGTATCTTGAGCTACTTTAAGGCGAGGTTTCAGCCATAACCAGAATAGCCCTCCCACGACTACTAATGTAACTAATTTACCAATAATTATACCTCTGATCAGTTGCATAGCATCGTGACTCAGTGGTATGCTCTTTCTGCT
>JBBSOP010000508.1:0-3932 GCA_038259655.1 Chroococcales cyanobacterium | reverse complement strand
CGGTGACAGGCTTACCCAAGGTTTGTCCAAATTTATCTTTCAGATTGCCGTTAATAGTAATTTGATAATTAGTATCTGGTGCTAAAGCATAAGGGTTAATAGTGACAATTCTATCTTCATTACTAATTTGTAACATTCGCGCTATGTCTTTTGGTGCTGGATTAATTTTAATATTTTCTTTAACTGAATCTGGCACTAAAACGTTATTAAATTCTAATTGAGGACTACCTTGAATAAATCTTCCGTAGGTTCCACCTGCGTCTGGTTGTCCATAAAAGTTAATTCCCTGAAATGCTAAAGGTGAATAAGTTGTTAACTTACTCACAAATTCTTTCTCACTCGGTAAATTACCATAAGCTGGCAAGATTCCCGGAGAAAAAACTAGGCGGTAATTGGTTGCTTTAGCGAGGGTTTGCTGTGGTTTAAGTTGATAAATCCAATTGCGTGCTGAAGGGTCAAATTTCTCTAAAGGATCTGGATTTTCTGATGGTTCTTCTGAGGGCTGTTCTTCTTTAGCTAACTCCACCTGGAAATTTACGCCTTGACTTTTTCCTGCTGGCGTTAACTGGAGATGTTTTTGTACAGAAGCTAAATTTAGTTCTACATTAGAAGTGAATTGCAAATTTTGCTTTAAGTCAATTGGTTGAATATCAGCCTTTTCAATCGGGTTAACACCCGGTAAATTAGTGATTTGAATCGGTTCAGTATTAAAAGTCCAAACTAAATCTTGATCTAAGCGATGATTTTTTAAATCTGCCAAACCTGCTTTTAAAGTAACTCGAAATCGTGTTGCGTTTGGCGATGCCTTTTCAGCTTGAAAACCAACCATGCGCGGTGTTAAAAAGCGAAATTGACCGGGTAAAGGTGGCCAAAGTGCAAATTTTTGTAACAACTTTTGCTGTTCTGGACTATCGAGACTTTCAACTGGAATTAAAGCTTCCTGAAAGCGGATGCGAATTTGATTCAGAGATTTTGCATCGCCAAGGGGACTAATTTGTTCAATCCATGCTGGTAAATGTGGTGGGGCGAGTGATGAAACTGCTGGAAGTTGTTCTTTGCCTGAAGTACTAAATAAATTACATCCTGATATCCCTATTACAAGTATGAAGACAAGCAAGCATTGGATTAAGAATTTAATTATCATATTTAATATATTTTGAAGTAAATCGGCACTTTAACCCTTGCTTTCTCTGGTCGCAGCAAAAGACAGAGTGCAGGAGGAAAACTGCCCTCTGCCTCCTGCCTTCCTTGATAAATCTATGCTTAAGTTTACCGGACTCTAGTCTAATGTCCAGAAGGCAAGATTATGCCAAAATAATCGCAATATGTAACTTAATATAATAATGCCAATGCCGTACAGCTATCTTGAATGATTGAAGCAGATACAACACTGCTTGGTTAGGCTTACAAAATAACTCCAATGTAGGTTGAGTAACAGCGAACCGACAGTTTTCTCTTTGATGGTATCTTTTTCAAAGTTAAAACTTTTTCATATTTCTACTTATGGGGTCAAAGCCTTTAGAAAAGCTAGTGCTGTCATCATAGCAAGCACCAGTCAAATCTGCTCCGTACAATTTGGATAGATTGAGTTTGGCTCCTCGCAGATTTGCTTCCTTTAGTTTCACACCACTCAAGTTCGCTCTAGTTAAGTTTGCTTTGGCTAAGTTAGCTCTACTTAAGTCGGCTCCCCAAAGTTTTGCTTTGGCTAAGTTAGCTCCACTTAAGTCAGCTCCCCATAAATTAATTCCAGGCAAATAGGCTCCAATCAACTTAGTTTTACTTAAGTCTGTTGCTGGAAAATACCTTTCTCCTGCGGTATAACGCCGTTTCAGTTCTTCAGCATCCATGATTTGTGTTAACTTTCTTCAATAATAAAGAAGTAATTTGTTGCCATTCTTGATTTAACTCTCCTGAAAACTCTGGCTGGCCACTACGTCGATACCAGTAACGAGCATTGTTCAAATCGCCTTCTTGACGATGTAGATAGGCATGAACCCAAGCACTATCAGCATCGCTAACATTTTGAACTATTTCATGAGCTTGGTTCCAATCACCTTGCTTGTCATACCATAAGGCTTGCAACGCTTTTGGCAATGTCTGGGGACATGGGCGCTGTTTTTCGATCAATCGTAGAAATTCCTCTGTAGTCATGATCGTTACTCAACAAGATCAAACCTTTATTTCACTTTAGTAAGTATCGGTGGATTTTAACAACCCCACTATAGTCAATGTCTAATGATCATTGCTGTATGATTTAACTCAGATTACTCTGACCAACTTATCAAACAGCAAATTAGTAACCTTGGTCATCAACTTGCCTTGCAAGTACTTTCGGATTCCTATATATGCCAGAAGCTATAAACTAGAATTTATGGCATCTACTATTCAAGCTTTACCAACAGAAGTCGTATATTTGATTACCGCCGGAGAGGTAATCGACTCTTTCGCATCGGTAGTGCGGGAATTGGTGGAAAATTCCCTAGATGCGGGTGCGACAAGGATTGTAGTTTATTTGTGGCCGCAGCAATGGCGAATCCGTGTAGCAGATAATGGTTGCGGCATGAACCTAGAAGACTTGCAACAAGCAGCCACAGCCCACAGCACGAGTAAAATCCGTTCTAGTGATGATTTGTGGAAGATTAACAGTTTAGGGTTTCGTGGCGAAGCGTTGCACAGTTTGACGACTCTAGCAGAGGTGGAGATTTTGAGTCGTCCACCAGGAAAGTCAGGATGGCGGGTTATCTATGGCAATGGCGGGAAAGCGATGCAAGTAGAAGCAACTGCGATCGCTCCTGGTACAGTTGTTGTAGTAGCTAATTTATTTGGTAATTGCTCATCTCGTCGTCAGGGATTACCGACAACAGCACAGCAAATGAAAGCTGTACAGGTGACAATTCACCAAATCGCCCTTTGTCATCCTCAAGTCACTTGGCAAGTTTGGCAAAATGACCGCCAATGGTTCACCATCTGTCCGGCTGGGACAACAGGACAACTACTACCGCAAATTCTCAATCAGGTACGACAAGGTGATTTGCAAGAAGTAAAATTAGAACTACCTCACCCGCCAAATTCACTACTCAACTTAGTTATAGGATTACCTGACCGTTGCCATCGTCATCGCCCTGATTGGGTGCGAGTAGCGATTAATAGGCGGATGGTCAACTTACCAGAAATAGAGCAGTCAATTTTATCAGCCTTTCATAGAATATTACCACGCGATCGCTATCCAATTTGCATCTTACATCTTGCCATTTCCCCTGATCAAATCAATTGGAATCGCAATCCAGCTAAAACAGAAATTTACCTCAACGAAATTAGTTATTGGCAAGAACAAATTACCCAAGCAATTGACCAAGCACTACGAATTTCTCCTACTAACATTAAAGAATCTGTCCAGACAACCAGAGTTAGTAAGTTACTCAAAGCCGCAGAAACGAAAGGCGGCTACAATTTTAATCCTCAAAATTTCAACGAAGATCATAAAACTCTTAACTCATTGAAAGCTGTTGCTCAAGTTAGCAACACTTATATTGTTGTAGAACATCCAGGTGGGATGTGGTTAGTAGAACAGCACATCGCTCATGAGCGAGTTTTATATGAACAATTATGCGATGAGTGGCAACTTGTCCCCATCGAACCACCAACTATTCTTTATCAATTGTCGCCAGCCCAAGTTTCCCAACTGCAACGTCTAGGTTTAGATATTGAACCCTTTGGCGAACAACTTTGGGCAGTCCGAACCTTACCCGCAATGCTACAACAGCGAGATGACTGTGCCGAAGCAATTTTAGAACTTAGTTGGGGAGGCGACTTACAAACGGCTCAAGTAGCTGTCGCCTGTCGGAGTGCTATTCGCAACGGCACACCAATGAATTTACAAGAAATGCAGATACTTTTAGATAATTGGCAACGCACTCGCAACCCCCGCACCT
>JBBSOP010000507.1:0-3956 GCA_038259655.1 Chroococcales cyanobacterium | reverse complement strand
TATACCCTATTTAAATGCTTAACAGCTTATATCCTGTTTTAACACCGCACTTTCCTTACCTTTACAACTAAATTATTTTTCTAAGAACACCAAATTTTCCGGCTTAGAAGTAAGTTTGATAGTCTGACTTTCGACTTTCACCACAAAATCAAATCCAGTAATATGACCTTCTGGAAGAATGATCAAGCGATCGCTCAAAGATTTAAGATAATCTGGAAACCCATCTAAATCAACACTGCCATCATTAAGAGCGAGATAACCAAGCAGTCGGCGAAATAATTTGGGTAAAATGACAGTATTTTCTGTGATTGTTTCTAAGTCTTCCAAGACAAAACCTTGATTAGTCTTGTCTAATGCCCATAAAACTTTCTTTTCTTGGCGAACTTTTTCAGTAATAATCGTCAATTCCTTGCGGATATCGGGATATAACTTGGAGTAAAATGTCGGGTAAGTTAATCCTTTAGCTAAAAGATGATAGTTGGCACTTTTTTTAAGTAAAGGTTTATCAAAGTAGACATTGCTACCATCTTCTTGATCTAAGTTACCTTTAAAGGCAAAAGCTATAGCTCTACCGTAAACATCGGCAAATCTAGTCAGGATGAAACCAGGCACTTCTTCAGGTTCTGCGGCGGTGACTACTTCATTAGAGTTACGGGTAATCTTCTTAAATCCCAAGAATTTTAGCAGTTCGCTAGCAGCACCATGAGCAAATTCTAGTGGTTGGTGTTGTGTACCTAGACTACCCCCTCTAGCGTGAAAGTGTGTTTCTAAAGTATCGATACTATCTAAGCGTAGTTGTACACCTCCCGTGCGATTAGGTCTGACTTTTGTTGATAAATTTTCCCATAGTTTAGGGTTATTGGGATAAAAGCGAATCGAGTCACCATCAGGAGCAGCTTTAATGACTCTAAAGTGTCCCTGGATCAAAGTCATTGTCATTTGTAAAGTTCCTTGGATTACACCTAAATCACTTAAGATATGTCCTAAAGTTTCAAATATACCAAAGACCTCTTGCAAAAGTCTTTCTCTCCGTTTTCTTATCTGCGCCTCTGCTTACTGAGCGCAGTCGAAGTATGCGTCTCTGCGTGAGACAAAAAATATTTATGCCAGAAGTCTCAAGTATTTGGCAATAAGTTACTATGCGATACCAAAGGCAAAAGCCGTTCTAGATTCATCCTGGAACGGCTCGACGAGAGTTGTATTTGCATCGGGGCTTCATATTTGTCATGCCCCATTTTCTGTATAAGTGATTCGGTATATAGGTTGATACAGCTTGCTTTTGACTTTTTCCGGAAAAAAAGCTCAAAAGTTACATTCATATAGTTCCCAAAATTATTTAAATATTAAGGTGCATCTAAAATAATTTAGCAAGTTAATGAAAAAACGAAGATTATGGCTATTGACGCTACTGTTTGCGGCGATGGTGGCAGTCAGTGTGATCCCAAATCACAGTAATTCCCTGCAAGCAGCCTCTTCTATCGGCAAAGACACACTGACAATGATTACCTCACCAGATTATCCTCCCTACGAATTTTATAATACCAAGGGGAGCGATCGCCAAGTTGTTGGTTTTGACATTGATATTGCCAATAGCCTTGCTCAAAAACTGGGGTTCAAACTAAAAGTAATGGACTCCGATTTCAATGGGTTAATTCCCGCACTGCAAGCAAATCGGGCTGATTTTGTTATGGCTGGGATGACTCCTACCCCAGAACGTAAGAAAAATGTTGATTTTTCAATTATCTATTACGAGGCTAAAGATACGATTGTCGCTCCCAAAGGTAGCAATTTAAAACAGCCGCAAGATTTGTTAGGAAAAAAGGTTGGGGTGCAACTGGGAACTATCCAAGAGCAAAATGCCAAGAAAATTGCCCAGAAAGTTGCAGGTATTCAAATTAAGCAACTGAACAAAGTACCGGAAGCAATTCAGGAAATAAAATCTGGACGCATTGATGCAGCAATTGTTGAGGATACTGTGGCTAAGGGATTCGCCCAAGCCAACCCAGATTTAGAGTTTAATATAATTTCTTCAGAAGAGGGAAGTGGATCAGCGATCGCTTTTCCTCAAGGTTCTGCTTTAGTTGCACCGTTCAACAAAGTTCTGCAACAAATGCAGGATAATGGCGAATTAAAAAAACTCGCAACCAAGTGGTTTTCACAAGACAACACTGCTGATACTGCATCTTTACCAGCTACCAAAGGTGGACTAAATCTAGACTTTACCAGAATCCTGCCTGATATTCCCTTTATTCTTCAGGGAGTTCCCATAACTTTATTATTCACTCTTTTATCTGTGACTTTTGGGTTACTCTGGGGTACAGTTCTTTCTTTGTTGAAAATTACTGGAATTAAGCCGCTTACCTGGGTTGCAAATGCTTATACCTCAGTCTTTCGAGGCACACCTTTACTGTTACAGTTGGCTTTGGTTTATTATGCCACGCCTCAACTAACAGGTTATGATATTTCAGCTTTAGAGGCAGGAGTATTAACTTTTACCCTCAATTCTGGGGCTTACATGTCAGAAACTATCAGGGGTGGGATTCAAGCGGTGGATAAAGGACAAAGTGAAGCAGCGATGTCTATGGGTGTTTCCTACTGGTTGATGATGTGGGATGTAATTTTACCCCAAGCTTTAAAGAACATTCTCCCCGCTTTGGTGAATGAAACTATCGGACTGCTGAAAGATTCCGCCTTAGTGTCAACTATTGGTGTAGTCGAAATCTTACGCAGCGCCCAAATTGTCGGCGCAAATAAATATATTTATTTTGAACCTTTGTTGTTTGCAGGGTTGATTTATTACGTTATGGTGATGGGTTTAACTATGAGTGCATCTGCTTTAGAAAGGAGGTTAAGGCAAAGTGAATAATCCAGTCATTCGCACGGAATTTTTATGTAAATCCTTTGGTGAATTGGAAGTACTCAAAGATATTTCTACGGAGATTTATCAAGGGGAAGTTGTAGCAATTTTGGGGCCTTCTGGTTCAGGTAAGTCTACTTTTCTGCGTTGTATGAATTTGCTAGAACGCCCTACAAAAGGAAGGATTTACTTTCATGAACAAGAAATCACTCATCCCAAAATCAATATCGCTAAAATTCGCCAACGTTTGGTGATGGTATTTCAACATTTTAATTTGTTTCCTCACATGACAGTGTTGCAAAATGTTACCTACGCACCCATGAAAGTGAAAAAAGTAAATAAGCAACAAGCGCAAGCAAAAGGGTTGGAATTATTAACTAAAGTTGGTTTAGAACCAAAAGCAGATGTTTACCCATCTAAATTATCGGGGGGACAAAAACAGCGGGTAGCGATCGCACGGGCGTTGGCGATGGAACCGGAGATGATTTTATTTGATGAACCGACATCTGCTTTAGATCCAGAAATGGTCAAAGATGTGCTGGAAGTGATGAAAGCCTTAGCAGATACAGGGATCACAATGGCAATTGTCACTCATGAGATGGGATTTGCCAGAGAAGTTGCTAGTCGGATTATGTTCCTCGATCAAGGAAGTTTAGCTGAAGATACTACTCCTAGCAAGTTTTTTCAAAATCCGCAGTGCGATCGCGCCAAGCAGTTCTTGGAAAAAATGCTTTAAACATAGTTAGAATATCTCGCTACCTGCGCGAAACTTCTGTAACTACTTTGCGGAAGTTAGACAATATTTTCGATGGATTATCTTTTCGCCAAACAATCGCTGTTTGAAACATAGGTAAATTACCTGAGATGTTTTGATAAACAACACCTGTTCGCTGAAGATTCATTACATTGGCAGGCAGCAATGCCACCCCGATTTCACCTGCAAACAAACTGATAATTGTTGTCATCCATGCAGCCTCCTGTACCACTTTCGGGTGAAATCCTGCTTGTTTACAAGCTGTATCAATCAGTTTGTGTAATCCTGGCGCTCTCTCGTGACAAGGAATTATGAAATTTTCGTATCCCCTCAATACTTCGGGGT
>JBBSOP010000506.1:0-3962 GCA_038259655.1 Chroococcales cyanobacterium | reverse complement strand
TCTCAGTTAATGATGTTAAACGATAAAGCAGAAGTTGCTGGCTTACCGATTAATCTTGATGCGCTGGTAGTACAAATCAACGATCGCGTCAAGGGACAATTGCAAGCGATCGCTGGACAAGTTTTAAATCTGGCTGTTGTCACATTCACAAGTCTGCTAGATTTTCTGTTGACGATGGTTTTGACTTTCTATCTTTTGCAGCATGGGGGTGAACTCTGGCAGAGTTTAGTAGAATGGCTCCCTACCAGATTTCGCGCCCCTTTCTCTCAAACAGTACGTCTGAGTTTTCAAAACTTTTTCATTACTCAGCTGATTTTGTCTATTTGTATGGCATCAGCGCTCATTCCCACCTTTTTGTGGCTGAAAGTGCCATTTGGGTTGTTATTTGGCTTAACTATTGGCATTATGGCCTTGGTTCCCTTTGGTGGCTCTGTGGGTATTACTCTCACAACTTTATTAGTGGCGCTGCAAGATTTTTGGATGGGAACCAGAGTTTTATTAGCAGCCGTTATTGTCCAGCAAATTTTAGAAAACATCATTGCCCCCCGTATTTTAGGTAGCTTTACTGGCTTAAATCCAGTTTGGATACTAATCTCAGTCTTAACTGGGGCTAGAGTTGGTGGGCTTTTGGGTGTGATTGTGGCTGTACCAACTGCTGTAATTATTAAAACAGCTATAACTGGTTTACGTCCTCAGAAATTAAGTAGCGAATCAGACGAGAGCATCGCTACTGAAGAGATAGCTACACCCGCTAAATCAGAAGAATCTCCCAAAGCTGAAGCCAAAAATAACATGAGTGTTTCAGAACCCACATTACCTTGAGCAAGTTTAAAATCAATGTTCGTTCGTAGTCAGGACTTTAGTCCTGATTTTGGGGATTTATTGAATAGAAACGAACCGCATAGACGCGCCAGCGGCTTCCCGCACGGTAGCACACAAAGAAGCAAAAAATAAGAAGCTAAGGAAATTTAGCGCAGCTTCACAAAGAAATGGTATCAGAGTTTCTGAGAGTTTTTGTGTAACTTTCTAAGTAAGTCGGTGCAATAAAACCAAACTGTCTGAAGAAAAGTAAATGAGGCTAAAACTCTTTCTCCCCCTGCCCCCTGCCTTATCCCAACAATAATTATTTACGCCAACTTACTTACTGTGGCTCTGAAATTGCACCCATAAACAAAATGCTCCCTGTCTGATTATCCCGAATCGCACAGAAGAAGGGACGATCAACAATCATCCGAAATGGTTCTGGTTTTTGTTTGAAAGATGTCGCTACTACTCCTACTGAGGTTGCTGCTGCGGCTTCTGTACCTTCTTCATTCACTTCAACAAAAGTTTTATGCTGAACTTGGCTAAGGCTTAAATTTTTACCGATACCAGAAAAATTGGCTTTGTTAGTAAAAGCCTCCTCCATACCCAAAGCTTTTAGCGCGTCATTGAGTGTAACGTTGTAGTCGGTTTTAAAACGGGGTAAACGAATAAAGCCTTCCTGCTTCTTAAATTGAGTCATCCATTTTTCCCAATTCTCAAAATTTAAGTTTTGGTAGAAGGCCTTGAGATTCGAGTTCTTTTGCGGCAAAAAGATATAGAAGCTAATTTTGCCATCTGCACCGTAAGGTAAACCAACCGCCTGGAATTGCTCGTTTTCGTAGTATTTGTAGTCACCCTTTTGCGACATCATTGGGTGCTGTTTCTGCTTACCAGATATGAGGTAGAAGGGATATTCAGCAGTTTGATTTCGATCAAATTCGTTGCTCCATTTCCCTTTGAAATATATGGCGTTAATCAGAAATAGCACTTGATCGGGTGGAATCGTTTCAACTATCTTGTTGATTTTGCCTTGTGTACTCTCATGAACCCAGTTATTGATGGTGCTGGGAGCGGTAGCATTTTGAAAGTCTAAATTTGTCACCTTAGCTTTATAGAAATCCTGGGCTTTCTGGAGGAAATCTGGCTGTAAGCTAGCATTTTTGTTTACCCACAGCGAGTTAGCAATTGTCAGTTGCACTTTTTCGTCAGGATTTTCTAGCAGCTTTTTTAATGCTATATAACCAGAGTTGATGTCTGGGAGATTCATCCCCTGCAATTGCAGGGTTTTAGCCATTGCCTGTTGAGTAGAGCCACTAGCACCGTTGTAAGCTATGGCAAGGGCGATCGCTACACTCGCAGGTGAAACAAAAATGTTCTTTTGACTACTATCTTTTTTGAGAATTTCTGAAAACAGCTTGAAGCCAAATTGATTATTAGCATTCACAAGCCTTGTATCAGGGGTCATTTTTTTTTTGCAACGGAGACTCCGATCGAGGTAGTTCAGATTTTACCAGTGCATTTGTACTCGCGCCGTTATTGACCTGAGAACATCCTAATACGCCTAATAGAACAACACTAGCTGCTGCCAAAACGTAACGTCTTCCTAGACTCACACCATAACGTCTTTGCAAAAAGTTTTCTCTTACACCACTCAACTTTTGCCGATTCATTCTGTCACCTCGCTTACAAAACGTTTTTAGCTATTTGTAAAGTTTGACGCTAATTGATGTGTCAATTGTTAAATATTGCCTTGAAAACAGCCAAAATATTCGATGGTTACAGTTTTGGTAACAGTCGGCAGTTAGAAGTAATTAAATGGAACTTATGCACGTTGCTGATTCCGGCTCATTAAGGCTTTATTGTGAAGTGATTTTATTTGGAAGAATGCCTTAAATTTTTAGTAAATGTATTTTAAACTACGTATTGCTTAAATGAGCAAGTTTTTTATGTTTATAACCATAGATAAATCTAATGATTTTTTAATCAATTTTGTGCTTATAAAGCTTCTCGGTTGTGTGCAATACACTTTTAGTCGGAAAAAGAGATTAGGGACTAGAGTCTGTTTTCAAACCCAAAATAAACTTTATTGTAGGTTGGGTTGACGTAAGGAAACCCAACATTTGTGTTGTGTTGTTTTGTTGGGTTGCGCTGTGCTTAACCCAACCTACTTTTCTGAAATATTTAGTAAATGTATTTTAAACTACGTACTGCAATGCTTAAGTAATCATTTTGTTTTATTACAGTAAGTAGGTAGGCGAGAATAAATCAAACTAAGTTAAGTCATATAAAAAATATTGAGATTAGTTCGTAGTGTTCGCGTAGCGTCTCTTAGAGAGGGCTACCCTGCGGGAACGCTGCGCGAACAGCCCTCATTTGATGACTAAAGTCCTCGCTACGAACCTTGAATTATTTATGCTGCTCTACTTACAGTTATCGCTTCAATTAACAGGAACACTCCACCAAGCTAAACCATAAGGTTGAGTTGCTTCGTTGATTTGTTGGCGAAACTGAACCCTGATTTTGTAACTCCCAGTAGCAGGAACCGGGCAAAAAATATGTTCCACACTATCAACTGGACTGATGGAAGAACAAACAGTACCAGCATCGGAATTTTTAGCATCAGTTTTTACTAAATAGAGGTCGAGATTATTTAAACCGCGATCGCGGAAATTTTCGTTAACATCAAATTGTTGGTTTTTATTTTGATCGTTTAACTCTACTAATCGATCCCAAGTCAAGGTGACAGCAACAAAACTTCCTTGCTTTAACGGTTTAGCTAATAAATATTCTGCCGATGCTCCACTATTAACTGTACGATAATCCCAACCAATGGCAGGTACAAAAACTGATGGCTGCCATTGACCTGAGCTAAATTGCTGATAAGCGCGAAATGCGTTTAAATGACCTGTTCCCATTTGAGAATCTAAGGGAATTGTGGGATCTTTATAAGCATCAGAAGCCAACCAGTCTAGGTTTTGTTTATCAATGAGCGTCCGCATCATTCCTAATCGCAAACCATCGCCGCTATCTTGGATTTTGTCTGCGGAATTGAGTAATACAGCTTTCATGACTTGATGACGACGACCATCAATGCTCCAATTGCGTTGTTTTGTCCGCATTTGTCGGTCGCCAAATTCTTGTAATAAAGCCACAGTAGC
>JBBSOP010000505.1:0-3963 GCA_038259655.1 Chroococcales cyanobacterium | reverse complement strand
GAACGAACCCGCCCTGGATGATCGTCCATTTGGCGACCCTGGTAACAAGATTTCGTTTCCCCTTGATGCTCTCCAAGGATCAACTGATGAGAAAGCTACCCACGCAGAAACTCATAATTTGTATGGGTTGAAGATGGCACAGGCATCTTATCAAGGAACTGAAAAATCTCGTCCTACAGAACGCTCTTTTGTTCTGACACGGTCTGGATATGCTGGTATTCAACGCTGGTCGGCAGTATGGACAGGAGACAATCAATCTTTGTGGGAACACCTGGAAATGTCTCTATCGATGCTTTGTAATTTGGGTCTATCGGGCGTGGCCTTTGTAGGTAGTGATATCGGGGGATTTGCAGGTAACGCCACAGCTGAACTATTTGCTCGTTGGATGCAAGTCGGAATGCTTTATCCTTTGATGCGCGGACATTCAGCATTAACTACAGCACAACATGAACCTTGGGTATTTGGCGATCGCATCGAAAAAATTTGCCGTGAGTATATCGAACTGCGTTACCAACTTTTACCTTACATTTACACTCTTTTTTGGTCAGCTGCAACCACCGGCTCCCCAGTTTTGCGTCCTTTACTTTACCATTTCCCCAACGATTCTAAAACCTTCACCATTTCTGATCAAGTAATGCTTGGTTCCTCCTTACTTGCAGCCCCAATTTACCGCCCAGGTGTTGAACACCGTGCCGTATATTTGCCTGAAGGTGACTGGTATGACTGGTGGAGTGGCGAGAAGTTTACAGGCCCAACTCACATCTTGACTTATGCACCCCTTGAGCGAATGCCATTGTATGTCCGTGGTGGCTCAATTATTCCTATGACACCAGTCATGCAATATGTAGATGAACGTCCTCTAGACCAAATGAGGTTGCGGATTTGGATGGGTACAGGTGAGTTTACCTTATATGAGGACGATGGTCATAGCTTTGAGTACAAAACGGGAGCCTTCTGCACAACCAGTTACCGCGTTGACTCAACAGGACAACAAACCATTGTCGAAATTGGAGCCAGAGAGGGTAATTTTTCACCTTTAACGCGTGAAGTTATTGTAGAACTAGTAGCAGTTGGAGAACAGAGTTTTGTTGATGATGGCACTGCACATCAGTTGACGTTCTCAATTTAATCGGTTGTTACAAACATGGTGTAGGGTTTCACTAAAGACCTCTGGCACGAATTTTAAGGCTCACGCAGAGGCGCATACTTCGACTGCGCTCAGTAAGCAAAGGCGCAGAGAGTAAGGAAAAATTTAGCTGTTTCGTTCATGATTTGATTTATGCAAGAGGTTGAATGTTCATCTGTGATTTAATTTTCAGCCTCGGCTGTACTAACTTTTGGCGGTAAAAGATAAATAACTCCAGATATTAAAGTTAGGGCGACAGAAAGCCAAAAAGCAATTATAGATGGAGTTTGCCAAACTTCTGAAAGAGGAGCAATTAAAAGAGCGATCGCAGTTATTTGACTAATAGTTTTGAGTTTACCCCAAATATTAGCCCCTGTAATTGTAGTTTGATTTACCCGCCAACCTGCGATCGCTAACTCCCGCCCTAAAATCAAAAACACTCCCCAAGCCGGAACTCTTCCTAATTCGATCAATACCATTAACGGTGCTAGTACTAAAAATTTATCCACCAACGGATCAAGAAACTTACCCAAGTCACTAACTTGATTCAATTTCCGTGCTAAATAACCATCTAACCAATCAGTCAACGCAGCCACCAGAAAAATCGCCAAACACACCCACCGAGCCTGGGATGTAGGATTATACAAACCGTAAAGCAAAAATGGGACAGCGAGTAAACGAGAAAAAGTAATCCAATTAGGTAAAGTCATTTGCAAAAATTTTGCGCCTTTGCGTCTTTGCGTGAGACTATTTTTATCACACCGTGGGATGATCTGTTTCTTGAGAAGATCTAAAACCTAATTCTATGACTCAACAAACAAATTCCCAATTCCGCATCGAACACGATTCAATGGGCGATCGCCACATCCCTAGTAGCGCTTACTACGGCATCCAAACCCTGCGGGCAACAGAAAACTTCCCGATTAGCGGCATTAAACCTTTACCTACTTACGTAGATGCTTGCTTAATCATCAAAAAAGCTACAGCCATTGTCAATGGTGAACTTAATTGCATTCCCCAAGATATTAGTCAGGCAATTGTGCAAGCAACTGATGAAATTCTAGCTGGTGAATTGCGCGATCAGTTTGTTGTGGATGTTTATCAAGCGGGTGCTGGGACTTCGCACCACATGAATGTTAACGAAGTTTTAGCAAATCGGGCTTTAGAACTTCTGGGCGACGAAAAAGGCAATTACAAACGTGTTAGCCCTAATGACCATGTTAACTACGGACAATCTACCAATGATGTAATTCCGACAGCAATTCGCATCGGTGGTTTATTGGCACTTTGTAAAATATTACACCCAGCTTTAGAAGGGGCGATCGCAGCTTTAGAAAACAAAGCCGTAGAATTTCAAGATATTGTCAAATCCGGCAGAACCCATTTACAAGACGCTGTACCTGTACGCTTGGGTGAAAATTTTCGGGCTTGGGCGCAAATCTTATCAGAACATCAAAACCGCATTTATACAGCCTCTGGAGATTTAATGGTACTGGGTTTGGGAGGAAGTGCCGCGGGGACTGGGATGAATACCCATCCTTTATATCGCGCCCGTGTGGTGGAAGCGATTTCAGATTTACTTAATACTCCCTTAGAACCTGCGCCTCATCTGATGGCAGCTATGCAAAGTATGGCTCCCTTCGTCAACGTTTCCGGGGCTTTACGCAACTTGGCACAGGATTTAGTCAAAATATCTCATGACTTGCGTTTAATGGACTCTGGCCCCAAAACTGGCTTGAAAGAAATTCAATTACCACCAGTACAACCGGGTTCTTCGATTATGCCAGGGAAATATAACCCGGTAATGGCAGAGATGACCTCAATGGTGTGTTTTCAAGTCATGGGTTACGACAGTGCGATCGCTCTTGCCGCCCAAGCCGGACAATTAGAATTAAATGTGATGATGCCGCTAATTGCCTATAATTTGATTCATAGTATCGAAATTTTGGGTAATACGATCGCCGCCCTGACAGAACGTGGCATTAAAGGAATTACCGCTAACCAAGAACGGTGTTTAGCTTATGCTGAAGGCAGTTTAGCTTTGGTAACTGCACTTAACACCCATATTGGTTATCTCAACGCCGCCGCTGTGGCTAAAGAATCTTTAGAAACTGGTAAATCTTTGCGCCAGATTGTGCTAGAACGCGGACTGATGAATGAAGCAGAATTAGCCACCGTGTTAAATCTAGAACAGATGAGTAGTATCTTACCCCTTATGGCAGAATCGGAAACAGTGGATTAAAACATAATAGGAAGATAGAAGAAGAAAGAAATTTTACTTTCTCCTATCTTCACTAGCCGTAATTTATTATCCATGCAGACTCAAAACCCATCTGTCAGTCTCATCAGGGCTACTTCCTATGAACGAGAAGCTTTGCGAGAATCTTTAGTCACACTACTAGAACCTTTCGGGGGGATAGCTGGATTTGTGAAAAAAGGCGATCGCGTTTTACTCAAACCTAATCTTCTCACAGGTTCGCGTCCTACTAAAGAGTGTACTACTCGCCCTGAATTGGTTTATGAAGTTGCTCAGATGGTCATTGAGGCTGGTGGCCAGCCGTTTTTGGGAGATAGTCCAGCTTTCGGGAGTGCTAAGGGGGTAGCCTTGGCAAATGGTTATCAGCCTCTTTTACAAGAACTGAATCTGCCAATTATCGAGTTTCACGGTAAGCGTTACCAAACTATAAATGAAGATTTCAACCACCTGCTGCTATGCAAAGAAGCTATGGAAGCAGATGTGGTGATTAATCTACCTAAAGTCAAATCCCATGCTCAGTTGACTTTAACATTAGGGGTAAAAAATTTGTTTGGTTGCGTTCCTGGCAAGATGAAAGCTT
>JBBSOP010000504.1:0-3977 GCA_038259655.1 Chroococcales cyanobacterium | reverse complement strand
CCCTTTGCATCTTTGCCCCTCTGTCTCTTATCCAGATAGATCTACATAGGTTGTAACAATGAATTTAAGTATAGTTGCTGCTCTTGCCTACGGCATCTTAGCGGTTATTGGTGGCATTATTGGTTACATTCAAGCTCATAGTCAAGTTTCGCTACTCAGTGGTACTATTAGCGGTTTATTACTAATAATTGCTGCTTATTTTCAATTCCAGGGACAAACCTGGGCTTCGATTTTAGCAGTTGGCGTTACTGCTGTTTTAGTAGCTTTCTTTGCCTTCAGACTGGCTAAGACGCGTAAGTTTATGCCTGCGGGATTGATGATCATTTTGGGTACACTGGCGCTGACTGTGATGGTAAATCAACTTGTAAGCTTTCGGTAAAAATTACCCTCCTGCTCTTGGGATCATTTTATATAGTACATGCATATTACCGGATATTGAATCGAGGGAAGGGGACAGTTCTTTCCCCTATTCCTCTTCTTCATGCCTTATACGCCTGATAACTGATAACTGAATTTAATTATTACCTGCCTAAAATCTCCGGTTTTTTTCAGTTTGTGATGATAAATAAAAATAATGACATGAATTAGGTTGATTTTGCATTTGATGGCATCATCTCAAAATCAGCAAAAATTCTCATTAAGGAATGAATACTTAGCATACTAAAACATCCATCAATAGATAGTTTTTGGGAGTTATTGATTCAGTTAATTAAACCTAATTATTGAAACTATAAAGTAGCTAATAACTATAGTTGAATTTGCCAGAAATAACTAACTAGATTTTTTTAAAGATTTGATAGATTTGACACCATAGTTTAAAGAAAAAATAAAGGTAGCATTGCCATTTTGGCAGGTTTTGATTAAAGACATGAGATATTAATAGATTGGAACAATCATAATTGATATTCGCACATTTGTTGTTGTCTACCGGAACTGCTAAAGCCAAATAAATCACGATATTCGGTGATTTTCTCAGCAATTTTACGAAGTAGGACATAATACATGTTATTACCAATGTCTTCTCAAAATGTCATCCAGTATCTGCAAGAAGCAGGTCTGTGTAGCTCGAAAAATGCCACATTAGACGAAACCAAGTTGGTAAAAAGTAGTAAAAAAAATTGCAATTTGTTGGTGACGCTAGCAGATAATCGTAAATTGCTGGTTAAACAAGAACGTAGGTTGGAAAATCATCAAACCTCTCATGAGTTGTTTAATGAATGGCTATTTCACCAATTGCTTCAGCAGTTTCCAGTACTCGGCAATATTTCGGCGATCGCTCCATTAGTGCTACATTTTGATGAGGAAAATTCCATCCTCGTCCGTAATTACTTCAGTGAATATTTAGAACTAGACGGATTTTACCGTCACAACGATATCTTCCCTACCGAGATTGCTACTGCTATTGGTACTACCTTAGCAGGGTTGCATCGTGCTACCTTCCAGCGTCGAGAATATCGTGATTTTATGGCGACTGCTCCCCAAGGAGAGTTTCGCTATCACTTTTACAATCCGGCGCAAGGTATAGGTTCTATTAGCCCAGAGATTTTTGGTACAGTTCCGACTGAGGCATTAAAATTCTATATTCTATATCAGAATTATGAAAGTTTAGAGTCGGCGATCGCAGATTTGGCTTATGAATGGAATCCTTGCTGCTTGACTCACAACGATCTGAAGTTAGACAATATATTAATTCATTCTCGCTGGAATCAACTAGACAATTGCCTAGTACGACTGATTGACTGGGAAGCTTGTGCTTGGGGAGATCCAGCTTTTGATTTGGGAACTCTACTAGCAAGCTATTTAAGAATTTGGCTTTCTAGTTTAGTAGTAGATCCTACTATTAGTTTAGAAGAATCTCTGCATCTGGCAATGACACCATTAGAAGTAATTCAACCTTCACTACTAGCTCTCATTCGAGCTTATCTAAATGCTTTCCCGATGATTTTAGAGGAACGTCAAGACTTGATCATGAAAGTTATCCAGTTTACTGGACTAGCCCTAGTTCATCAAATTCAAGAAACAATTAATTATCAAAAAAACTTTGATAATTCTGACCTTTGTATGCTCCAAATTGCTAAAAATCTCCTCACTATACCTGAGCAATCTGTAATGAGTGTTTTTGGTGTCTGTGAGTCTGAAATCCTCAGCCCTTTGACAAAGCTCCATAAACTTCCTCAGCCAGAAAAAGAGCAGCAGTTAGTACGTCTTTATTATGAAAAAACTCGTCTACGGGGTTGTTAATAATATGAAAATTTCAAGAAACAAGATTAGGTGTAATGTTTTGAGTTTGGAATTTACGATCATTTTATTTACCCAGACTTAATTTGTTATTAACCAAAATAGAATATTTACCACTTAGTGGTTGTCTAATTTTTAATACCCACTTTTGAGTTTGAAATTGAGTAATGCAAAATTCTTCTACCAATACCCTTTTAAATCCTCTATTTGATATTGCTAGTAATATCAAAATCGAGCCGAACTTTTGTATTTACCATCCAAATTATCAGCCTTTTGCTTTGCCAACTAAAGTAGCAGACAGATTTCAGCAAAATTCTGCTGCTTTACAACATAAATATCTAACTTTATTACTGCGAAATTTCCTCTACGGTATCTATTACAATGGTTCGCTGCAAAGTGTTTTGGCAGTTAATACCAATACTGCTAATTGCCTAAGACACCATAGCTTAGAAAATAATTCTGTTTTAGATATTGATTGGGAATTTTACCAACAACTGCACACTAGCAATCACGGTAGAGGTTATTTTGATCCTAGTTGGCAGGTATTGTGCCAGGAACCTGATGGTAGTATGGCGGTAACTAAAGGTGGTTTGACGCTATATATTGAGCCAGATTGTCATCTCAAACCTAGTTCAAAATCGGCTAAGGCTGGCGAGTCAGTTGCTATCTGGATGCCCAAAAATCGCCTACAAAACAGCTGTTACCTAGCAGTCAGCAATGTCGGACAAGAAAGACAGTGTAACCCCGATGCTGATTTAGGCACAGGACGAATCTATTTTAATTTCACTGCATCCGGTGCGATCGCGCTCATGGATAGCTTAACGCAGCAGTTAAACGCAGATACAATTCCGTTTACTTTTCAAGTTCTTTACAATCCCTCAGCATACGGACGTTATGATTCTGGGGTACTTTACTTTGAACGCCACAACTACCCAGCAATTCGTAAAATACTTCAAAGTGTTTACACCCAGCATCAAGCTCATTTTCAGTCCGAAATACCCCTGTTCACCAAGTTTTTAGCACCAGGGTTAGGTTTAGCCGAGGAACCAACCCAAAAATTTGCCGCACAAGAAACTTTTGGTATGAACCGTTGCCAAATTGTAGCGAATGCTTTATTAGAAGCTTGGCAAAAAGGTAAGAATGCGATCGAGGAAAAAATGAAGGTGATTGATCAACACTTTGCCCGACACTTAATTGACTTGCAGCGCCCTTACCTTAATCCAGCCTCTGAGGATGTATATCATCCTTTAAATAAGTAGCATCATTAAAAATCTGGACAGCTAGCGTTTAGAAAGAGAAATTTTACCAAGTCCGCGATTTTCGCAGGGAGTGCGATCGCCAAAAATCAGGCTTAGAAAGTTGGATTTGAGAAGAAAATGAGTAAAAAGAGAACACGTAAAGCTGGAAAACCTTATTGATGCGGCAGAATGGAGGATTCCTTAGATTAACCGCAATAAGTCTGATAACTGGTATCTCGAAAAAGTAATTTATGATTTGGAACGCGATCGCCGCTACTAACTCAACGTGAATTCGATGAACCTCTCCCCAACCCCTCTCCGACGCGGAGAGGGGCAGAAATTCACTAGTTTTGAACGAAAAAATCAAGGTTTCAAAGCCTCTCCCACCGTGGCTACGGTGTACACACAAGTACTATCTGAAAGGGTTTCAGGCGTTATAGACCCCTTAAATCGTCATTACGAGCGCAGTGATAACGGAGCGAAGTAATCACATAATCCCGT
>JBBSOP010000503.1:0-3985 GCA_038259655.1 Chroococcales cyanobacterium | reverse complement strand
ATAACTGCCGAAAATGGAATTGAAGCTCTTGCTCTCTATACCCAACACAAGAACGACATTAAATTAGTGCTGATGGATATGATGATGCCGTCAATGGCAGGAGGAACAGCAATCCGCACCTTACAAAGCATAAATCAACAGGTACAAATTATTGCCATGAGTGGATTAGCCTCGGCTGAGGCTTTAGCACAAGCTACAGGTAGTGGTATTCAAGGATTTTTAGCAAAACCCTTTACTGCTCATGAATTATTGAACTCTATACAGCACATACTCACACCAAATCGTAAGTAAGGTGGCAATGAAAATTCAATTTGAGTACTCCAAGTAAAAAAATGCCCGTGAATTGGGAAGAAATTGATTCATTTGCTGATTTCATAGCTTAAATTCTATAAATTACTCATTAACAAGATAGAAGTATTATTTGACACAAAAATACTACGCTAGACACTTTCGTACCAAAAAAGGTACGTTAGGGGGTAATATCAAATTAATCTGATTGTGCTTCACTCTGTAAAAGCACATATCGTAGCTTTGAAGTGTTAAGTATTTTCAGAAATTTGGTATAGATGACCGAAGAACAAAACCAAAAACGAGTCCCCGCACGATTTTATCAAAATGAAAATGGTACAGAACCAGTTCGTGATTGGTTAAAGGAACTAGATAAACAAGAGCGAAAATTAATTGGTGCTGATATCAAGACAGTTGAGTTTGGATGGCCAATCGGGATGCCTACATGCCGTTCAATGGGTGATGGTTTGTTTGAAGTCAGCACGGGTTTACCTAATGGACGGATTGCTCGTGTTTTGTTTTGCTTTTTTGGGGGCGAAATGATACTTCTACATGGATTGATCAAAAAGACGCAAAAAACACCAACAAAGGAATTAGACATAGCATTAAAACGCAAGGGAAATTTGGAGGCACAAGCATGAAAAAAAATCCTCGTATTGGTTCATCTCTTGATGACCTTTTTGAAGAAGAAGGGACTCTTGAAGAAATTAACCTGATTGCTACAAAACGAGTCATTGCATGGCAAATTAGCGAAGCCATGAATAAAAGAAATTTGAATAAGGCAGCAATGGCTCAAAAGATGGGAACAAGCAGATCCTCTCTAGATCGGTTGTTAGACCCAAATAACACATCCGTTACCTTAGACACTATTGACCGTGCAGCCAAGGCCGTAGGTAAAAGGATACATTTTGAATTAATTGATATAACTTAATTCCAAATTATTGTTAAGTAAATACACCAGATATCGCTGTTATTTTAATTGTTAATCGCCCCTCTGACTAATATCACTGTACTCTCTACATTAGAGGCGATCGCTTCGGGAATATTACCTTGAATTGTTTGCTGTAACAATCCCTCCCGTGAAGCACCTAAAACTACAACATCATAATTTCCGGTTTTTACTAAATTAATTACACCTTCAGCAACCGAATCAGCTTGCACTGGAATAGCAACCACATTACTAGATAATTTGCGACGACGCATCAAATGACGGATAGCTTGCTCTAAAACTGCCATGTCTGGCTTGATTTCCGATGGCTTAAATACCTGTGTTAAGCGAATTTGGGGGTTATTTCCCAACATCACCAACGCAGGTAGCAACTTAATTGCCAACCTAGCATTAGGGCCACCAGCCATCGGTACTAACCAGCGGTTGAACTGGAAAGTGGAGAGGGAGTTTTTATCTTGTTCCCTCTGAATACTGACTTTTTCTGCCAATTTCACAAGTATCACATCGCAGGTGGCTTGGCGAATTACGGTATCTACAACATTACCAAAAATCCGACCAGGGGTAGAAGTGCTACCTTTCCAACCCATTAAGATAATGTTGATGTTTCGTTCTTTGATGATTTCTAAAATTGCTTGAGCAGGATCATGAGCGACTCGAATTTGTGTATGCAAAGGAATTTGCCACTTTTTCGCCAATACTTCTGCTTGTCGCAGTAGGCGGCGACTGTTTGTGGTTCTGACTTGCGTCTCTGATGGGGGAGCGTGACGCGACACTAAAATAACTTGTACACACTCTATTTCATAGTGGCGATCGCGGGCAATAGCTGCTGCCATTTGTAAAAGAATAGCTGCGGTTTCAGGGTTAGCTAACGGGACTAATAATCTGCCTCTGCCAATGTTAGGCGATCGCGTTTGGTAAACTACATAAGAAGGTTCTAGTTGTGGCTTCGGGGTGGTGTTTCCATAATTGAGATGCTCTGCTTCTACTCTGATGATATCTGCACGGGTAATAATCCCAATCAATTTCTGTCCTTCTACAACTGGTAAACGACTAATGTGATAGCGATCAAGCAAATACAGTACATTGGTGAGATTATGCACTGGTGTTACTGTCATTGGGTCAGAAATCATAATTTCCCTTAAGGGAGTATCATTTGATATGTAGCGATCGCGTTGTTTCACCAAATCTGATTGCGTTACAATTCCTACCAGTTTGCTTTCTTCTACCACTGGAAAGCCCCGATGATGGGAACGACTAAAAGTCTGCATGGCTTCATCTAAAGTCATCTCTGCATCTAGAGTTTCTACCCGCCGTTGCATGACATCTTTTGCTGTTAATCTTGTTAATATCCCCTCGGCAGTAGTTGTTTTAGCGATCGTGATGCCATTCAAATTTAAAAGTTTTTCATACAGCGAACCTGGCATTACCTTATCTGCAACTAAATAAGAGATGACAGACACAATCATCAAAGGCAGCACCAGATTGAAATCTGTTGTCATTTCAAACACAATCACAATTGCAGTGATTGGTACTTTAGAAACAGCACTAAAAAATCCCCCCATTCCTGCTAAAGCATAAGTACTAACAGAACCCACTCCCAAAAGATAGGACTCAGATACACCAACGAAATGTCCTAAACAAGAACCCAAGATCAGACTAGGAGCAAATAAACCCCCAGGCGCTCCAGAACCAAAGGCAATCAAAGTTAAGATAAACTGGGCAATAAAAACAATCGCTGCTAAAGATGCATTAGCATTACTAGTAATCATATACTCCCGTAAACCAGTATTATCACGGAATAATTCGGGGAGCATAGCCACGATAATCCCAGAAATCAAACCAGCTAAAGCCACGCGTAGCGATAAGCTGATATGCAATCTTTTGTAAAATTTAATACTTTTAACTATGCCATAGTTAAATAATCCACCCAATAACCCAGCCAAGATACCTAACACTAAAAAAAAAGGAATTTCCTGGAGGGAAAATTTACTAGAAGATTGGATCAATTCTAAGTTGAGTTGCAGACTGCGGCCTCCAAGTAACCGGGATACCACCCCACCAATAAACGAGGCAATAATTGCAGTTTGTAAGGTTAAGCCTGATAAATCTTGCAGTAACTCTTCCACAATAAATAATACACCAGCGATCGGGGCATTAAAAGCTGCTGATAAACCAGCACCCGCACCAGCTGCAATCATCTGGCGTTGATGATCTGGAGAAGTCGGAACCCAGCGACTCATCCCCGCCGCCAAACTCGCGCCTACGTGGACAGTGGGGCCTTGTCGTCCTAAAGTTATCCCTGAACCGAGGGTGATAATAGAACTGAGTAACTTCACAGCGGCGACTCGCCAAGATAACCTAATTGGTACATTTGCAAGAGTGGCTTTGACTTGAGGAATACCGCTACCAGATGCTTCTGGGGCAAATCTTTGGACTAAAGCACCAGCCAAAAATCCAAAGACTAAACCAATTGCTGGCAAGGTTAACCATGCTGGTAAAATTTGGGTAGTATGAACTCGCCATGTTCCCAACCATCCTGATCCCACTTTCAGGAATACCGCAGAAAAAGCAGCTACAAGACCAATAATAGAAGCTTCTGCGATCGCTAAACCTCTTCTAGGCTGCAACCAGCTGCGAAAGCGCTGAGTAAGAACAGGAAGCGACATAATGATTAAAATAAACTCTGTTCAGGCAAAGTCAGCTAGAGGTTTATACATACTCTAGTTGCTCAAATCAGAAAAATATCTT